>JAGKXA010000264.1 GCA_021151615.1 Cellvibrionaceae bacterium
GCTCGTGTACGTATATTAAATATTCCCGATCGCTATCAGCCGGATATCCAATTGCCCCCCGGTCGCTACCAGTTAGAAGTAAGTCAAGCAGGCTACCAAACCCAAAAGCAATGGGTAGAAATTATCGATACTGATTTACAGCCGGAAATTGTTCTGAATGAATCCATTGAGCCAGGCGAAGAAATCAGTAGCCAATTGGTAGCCTCAATAAAAAGCCAAGGGCCAGAGATGATCAGCATCCCCACCGGCAATTTTTTTATGGGCAACAAAGATGATCCGCTAACCATGCCCGTACACAAAGTGGTCATCGCCAAGGCTTTTGCGATCAGCAAATATGAAATTACGTTTGATGATTACGATATTTTTGCGCAGGCAACTCAACGCCCACAACCCAGCGACAATCGCTGGGGACGCGGTAATCGCCCAGTGATTAACATCAACTTCGATGATGCGCGTGCTTATGCGCAGTGGCTCAGCAAAACCACCGGTAAGAAATATCGCCTGCCTACAGAAGCAGAATGGGAGTATGTTGCACGCGCGGAAACCAACACCTTATTTTGGTGGGGCAATGACGTGCGCGAAGCCGCTGGTCGTGCTAATTGCCGCCGCGGGTGCAATAGTAAGTTCTCTGGATTGTTTGGCGCTAAAACGGCACCGGTCGGCACCTACCCAGCAAATGGTTTTGGGGTTTACGATACCGCCGGCAATGTGTCTGAATGGGTAGAGGATTGTTTTGCTGATAATTACAACCTGCACCCCAAAAATGGTCAGGCGATGTTCATAAAAAATTGCGATGCACATGTGGTGCGCGGCGGTTCAGCAAAAGATAACGCGGAACGCCTTGCCAACCACATTCGCGATTATCATCGCAGTGAAATTTTTGACAATCACCTCGGCTTTCGCGTGGTGATGGAATTGCAATAATTGCATTTCACCACCCCCGCTTTCAAATTTATCTGAGTCTAGTGCATGTGTTTTAATATAGATACAAACATAGTATCCGCATCCAGTTCCGGCGCACCTACAATGCGCTGGGAATGCAGCTCAAATTGCGGATGTTGTTGCAAAAACCAATCAACCTGCCGCTCATTTTCACTCACTTGCCAACTGCAAGTGGCATAAACCAGATAACCACCGCTGCGCACCGCAGGCGCCGCATTGCGCAAAATTTTTTGCTGTAACTGAATCAGTTCACGCGTGTCAGCTTCATCAAAACGCCAGCGCGCATCCGGGTTGCGCCGCCAGGTTCCAGCCGACGTACAAGGAGCGTCAATCAATACCCAATCAAATCCCTGCTGCTGCGCGACCTCTTTGGGTAAACGCAATGGCGTCGCGCCATCCCAAGTAAAGGTTCGCACATTAAAACGCCCTGCGCGCTTGGCTCTGCGTTTCAACTCTTCCAATTTATAGTCATGTAAATCAGTGGCAATAACGGCCCCTTTATTATTCATCTGCGCCGCAATCGCCAGGGTTTTTCCACCAGCACCAGCACAGGCATCCCACACTTTATGGCCCGGTTTTACGTCAATGGCGCGCGCAATTAATTGACTGGCCAAGTCCTGGATTTCAATGTCGCCATTTTTAAATTCGAGGGTGGTACTTACGCCCCTGCCACCTTGCAAATAAATATTACCTTGCTCATCCAGATTGGCATTGACGCCCTGCGCAGACAGACTCGCCTGCAAATCTATAGATGATTGATTGGACTGCACGCGTAACCATAACGGAGGAGTTCCTGTTTGTAACTGTAAAAAGTTGTCCAGTTGTGCATCAGTCCAAGCACTGGCGGTTTTCCGCTGGTCAATTAATGCCTGCCATTGTGGGCGCAGACCAAGCCATAAATATTTTTCGTTCGCTTGGGAAAAATATTTTTCCTCCAGCAATCCCTGAAAGAATTTATTACGACTTTCAAAATCACTCAGCTGTCCAACATTTTGTTTGTGCCCATCAGCAGTAACACGCAGCTGAATCCAAAACCAAAATGCCGCCATGGGAATTTGTTGCAGATCCCTGGTTTGCCATTGAATATCCCATTGCAACCAATCAATAACTTCTGCTTGCTTATTATTAGCAAAACGTTGATAGAAATACTCCAACGCACAAGCTAACTGCTGGAAACGTACAGCGTTATTCATTGCCTCGACTAAGCTCGCCTGCCCGGCAAGCGATAACTGACCGAGGTCTCGCAGATTATGTTTTAACCATTTATCCAATGGCATGGAACCGGAGACTTGCATCCAATTTCGCCAAAGGCGAATCAAACGGGAATCTTGATAGGTAGATACATCAGAAAACTTAAGCGGATTTTGCATGGCGATACAACAAATAAGGATGAATGAAATAAAACAGATTTGCACAGTGTACCAGCCTGCAATCAGATTACCTAATAACCAATGTAATATCCGGTAATTGACTTTCAAAAACCGCATTAACTTTATATATCAATGAGTTAAGCGAAAATTTTATTTTCATTCCCTTGCAATATCCTTTGCCTCTTCTAGGGTTGAGCACAGGAGTTATGCATTCACGGAAATAGTTTTTAAATAATCTCCCAAGGAGTATCCCATGCGGATCAGGCCTTTTATAAAAGCCCTCTGTGCCATTGGTATTTTCTCAGTATCCTCAGCTTCATTCAGCGACGATAGCTTTTCTTGCGTAGCCAAAAAATCCTGGATCACCTCACCCAACGCTCCTGCTGAAATCCCCGACGGAAAAGACGCAGATTTTTGCCAATTTTATCAATTCTCATGGCAATGGTTTTTACAATTAGTATCACCGGTTAAAGGACAGGATATTCGCCAGTTCCAGGTGCAGAAAAATTATCCAGTCCTCGAAGCAACAGGGCAAAACTCTTGCGACCAGCAGATTAACGGCCCTGTTTTATTTGCGGCGTTAAATAAAATTCAAAATGGTTTTGATATCCCCGAACGTACCGGTCAAGCTGGAACCAATGGCGAGGCCATCTTCGATCAGGCAAAAAATATTGTTTTTTATGAAGTCCGATTCGACCGCAATTTGTGTAATGTGGGAAAAATACAAGCCAATCCCAATTTTCCCGGCGGCACGACCGAAATTAAAATAGCCTGGAAAGTGCTAACCAGCGTAGATGACGCTAATCGCTATTTTGTAATGAAGGCCAATATCGACGGTGTACCTGGCGATGAAACACTCGGCCTTATCGGATTCCATCTTGCAATGGCGACAGATTTGCACCCGGAAATGGTGTGGTCCTCATTTGAACATATCGATAATTCCGCTGAGTGCAACAACGGTAGCGAGAATGATCAACGCTGGTCATTTACCAGCAAAGCCTGCATTGAAAAACCTGATACCTGTACGTTCAATCAAGCGGTGGAACCAACACCGGGAAAAATCACTGGCACTCCGACAGAAATTTGCACCAGTCACCCGGGAGGCATGGAACCTGGTGATCCGCACTTTGATAAAAATAGTGTGGCAGTAAATGATTTGAATATTCAAATCAATGCATTCCTGAGCGAGTTAAAACAAAATGACCCTATGTCGGTGTGGAAAAACTACAAAAATATCGGTGCACTTTGGGTATCTGATACCAGCAAGGGTTCTTTCCTGAGCGGAACACCAGACCCCTACTCCAACCAACGCGGATCCATGCGTTTGGCGAATACGGTGATGGAAACTACATTCCAGGATGGCTTTGTAAACAAGGGAGTCAATCAAGGCCCCTATAGCTCGAACTGTTTCGGCTGTCACGAATACACAGTAGACCCGGTGTATCGCAATACCGGGCCACATAATAGATTTGATGTAAGCCATATTTTTATTAATGATATTCTCGCTGGTCAGTGTAAAAACCCAACGGATGTAAATGCAGGCCCAATTGGCAGTGATGCAGATGCACAAAGTATTTGCGCAAAAACCTGTGAAAAGAAAGGCGGCTGGAATGGCAACTGGAAAACCACTACTCCCGGCACCCAGTCAGTATGCGCCTGCTGCAATACAAAATAAGAAACATTGCACAATAATCCCTGTTTGAAGGACACAATTTTATGAAAAAATATTTTCAACCATGTTATCTAGCGCTTGTTACGCTCGGTATGAGTAGCATGCCCAGTCTTGCCGAAAATGACCATTATTGCCGTGCGCCAGCCACAACAAAAGACCACGCTGCACCCATGAACTATCCCGATCAATTTGCCTGGCATTTATTTTTGGAAGTCAACCAAAAAGCCAAGAAGGAATACGCTACACTCAATGGAAAAAAAGTGGAGTTAAATAACGCGATCTGGGAGACCTGGATTGATGATTCGGATAATTTTCCTCAGCAGCCCAACCCAGCCAATCCGCCGGTATGGCCAACAAAATCCGATGGGCACAATTTGGCATACACCTCATTTAGCCACCAAACTTACAGCACGGACAAAAACGGCAGCGAGCCAGACTGTAAAGCTGATGATTTGAAAAATGGTGGAACCTGCGAGGTGGTTTATCGCAACAAAGCGACCTTTGAGTACATTAAAAATAATAACCTCTGGTATCAGGAAGGCATCGCTGATTACGTAAAAACCGGTAAGGAAATTGTATTTCCTATCGACAGTATAGAGGTTAAAGGCAATTGGAAATTGATTAAGGAAAATGAGAAAAATGACTACCACTGGAATTACACCACCAAGGGTCAGCTAATTGGTTTGGTTGCTATGCACATCAGCTCCAAAGTAATCCCCAACTGGCTTTGGGCGACATTTGAACACGTGGATAATCCTGGCCGTTGTGATTTAATAGGCTGCTATGATTGCTACGGTGTTACCAATCCCATCACCCAACCTAACGTCAAAACCTTTGGTACCGTTTATCCAGAGGAGCCGCTCTCCTCTGCCCTACTCAAGCAATATGACAAGAGTGGTTTTAAAGGCACTTGGTTGAAGGAATGGAAGAATTATCGCCTCAAAGGCAGCATGATTAATTTTACCGACTCCTACGGCAACGCCAGCTTACTGGGTAATTCAGTGACGGAGAGCGGTTTCGTTGCTACCTCATCCTGTATGGGTTGCCATTCCCGTGCCGCTGTTAACAGTGCAGGGCAAAAAGCGTTTCCATTCTTTGGCGAATTACCGTCTACCGCTGCAATAGGTAATATTCCTGCAGAATATGGTTTGCAATTCCTCACCGTAAATGGTGCTCCAAATCCCGCAGACTTTTACCATCGCGCTGGAAATTTAAACAACAACAATCCCTACGGGACCTTGCAATTCCTGCAAACCGATTTTGTATGGGCAATTCCAATGCGTGCCAAATCTATCAATCAGACCGCCCCTTAAG
>JAGKXA010000265.1 GCA_021151615.1 Cellvibrionaceae bacterium
TCTTTAAATTGTGTTCTGGTTCACTTATTGTAAAGCCTTTTTCTATAAATGTGACGCATAAATTTGTATTTATGTGTAAAAAGGTAGCAAAAATGAGATGAAATGGTACTTTTTACTGTGGGTTTTGATCGAGATTTGAATAAAGAATACCCTAAGGGTAATGTTTGTTGATCAACTTGGGGGTGATATGAATATCAGTCAGGCAGCGCAAGTATGCGGATTATCAACAAAAGCTATTCGTTATTACGAAGACTTGGGTTTGGTTATTCCCGCCCGTGATGTCAACAACAGTTACAGGGTTTACTCAGCACAGGATGTTGAGCGCCTGTCCTTTTTACGACGGGCCAAGGCGGTGGGTTTTGAATTGGATGTGTGCCGGGAGCTATTGGCTTTGTACGCAGATCCTGCCCGTCGTTGCACTCAAGTAAAGTCGTTGGTATTGGAAAAGCTGCAACAATTAGATCAGCAGGTTGAAACCCTGCTGTTAATGCGTGGATCACTCGCGCAAATGGCGGCTGAGTGCGCGGGTGACGACTCGAGTGAGTGTGCAATCATTGATCGACTTTCGGGCTCAACTGGCCCCTTGGTAAGTGGCTCGCCAGCTATGGCATTTACCTTGGTGGGGGAAGTTGATCCACGCTAGCGCCGGTGTTTTTCTGCCCTGAAAAAGGCTATGATGCGCGCCGTTTGATTATTTGCCTGGGAGAACCTGATGAGCATCAAGTCCGATAAGTGGATGCGCCGCATGGCGGAAGAGCATGGCATGATTGAGCCATTTGAGCCGGGCCAAATTCGCTATGATGCTGCGGGTCAGCGCATAGTTTCCTATGGGACATCCAGCTATGGTTATGATGTTCGCTGTGCGGATGAGTTCAAGATTTTTACTAATGTACACTCCACCGTGGTTGATCCTAAAAATTTTGATGAAAAAAGTTTCGTTGATATCAAAAGTGATGTTTGCATAATTCCGCCCAACTCATTTGCGTTGGCTAGAACGGTTGAGTACTTCCGTATCCCGCGCAATATTCTGACTGTGTGTTTAGGGAAATCCACTTATGCGCGTTGCGGTATTATCGTAAACGTGACTCCATTGGAGCCAGAGTGGGAGGGACATGTGACGCTCGAGTTTTCCAACACTACACCATTGCCGGCAAAAATTTATGCCAACGAAGGTGTGGCACAGATGCTGTTTTTTGAATCTGATGAAATCTGCGAAACTTCTTATAGGGATCGTGGTGGTAAGTATCAGGGGCAGCGTGGTGTGACTCTCCCGCGTACCTAATTTTTCTTTTCATTCATTGGATGTTGCTGTGGGTGATGTAATTCCATTTAAAAAGCCAAGCCCTTTTGAAAAGCACAAGGGCAAAAGTTTGTGTCGCAGCGGTTTTCATAAATGGGAAGTGGTAAAAGAAAAGCAGTTTGATGTTAAGCAGGGAAAGCTGGTGACGATTTATAAATGCAGTCGTTGTGGGGAACAAAAAGTGGAACTGAAATAACGTTCGCGCAGTGCTTGAAAATATAATGCGCACAAAAAAGGCTCCAACGGAGCCTTTTTTATTTCTGCTTTCAACAGGCAGTTGCAATTAATGGTGGTGATGACCGCCAGCACCATGGGCGTGGCCGTGGTTCAGCTCTTCTTCGGTAGCGGCACGCACTTCGGTAATTTCTACGTCAAAGTTCAGGTCAACACCGGCCAGAGGGTGGTTGCCGTCGATAGTCACCTGATCGCCTTCCACTTTGGTTACGGTCACTACTTGCAGGCCGTGTTCGGTTTCGGCGTGAAATTCCATACCGACTTCAATTTGATCGATGCCAGAGAACATGGTTGATGGCAGTTCCTGTACCAAACCATCATCGCGTAAGCCGTAAGCTTGTGCAGCTTTAACGGCAACATTTAATTTGTCGCCTACTACTTTACCTTCCAAGGCTTCTTCCAATCCTGGAATAATGTTGCCTGCTCCGTGCAGGTAAGAGAGTGGATCTTGCCCCTCAGATGAATCCAGCACTTTGCCAGTGCCGTCAGTGAGGGTGTAGTGAAAGCTGGCAACGCTATTTTCTGCAATTTTCATAAGGGGCCTTTTGGGTAAATTAACTAAGCAAATAATCTTGAATTAAAAAGTTAAAATTTCTCGATGGTTTTACCATCAATAGATGCTTTATGGATATAAATGGTGTATTTGCTGCCTTTTTCTTCCTGCTGCAAGCGCACAAGCAAATAATTCCAATCTTTGGCCAGCCAGGCATAGGTGACACGCTTGTCGTTATCGCGGCTGCGTTTTACTTTAATGGTATTTACTTTGCCTAATGGTGTTTCCAGTACTTCTTCGCCGAGCGTAATAAATTTGTATTCCTTCAAGTGACCGCCATCGGCAATCTGGTAACTGAAATTTGTTTGTCCGTTGATTAAATCTTGCTGCAACTGAATTTGGTAGCTGAGTTTATCTTGCACACGCTGGGCAATATCCATTTTCCAATTGGTCTGCTGAACTTTATTAATGACCGTTTTTTTATTCCAGTCAAAGGTCAAATCTGCGTCACGATCTTTACCCAGTCCGCGACGTTTGTAGGCGTAGTGGAGTGGTTTAATGGTTTGCCTGGCCTGATCCCACTGCATTTGGCTGGTTTCAGTGATGGTGCCAATCATCGAGTCAAATTTGAATAGCAAGTCGTACTGGTTATTGGTTGTTTTGGTGAGGCGATTGGTGACAGTAATATTAAATCCGTACAGCTTTGCCTTGTATTGATTGTCAAAAACTTTGGGTGACTCTGCTGCGGGAACAATGAAGGATGTAAACAGCAGGCAGATTAACAGGAGCGGGCGCAGGTTGTGCATAGTAGTTACCGTTAAGCATCCGGGGCATCAATTTGATAGCCGCATTCTGCTAAAAGTTCACCCTCTAGTTCGGCTTTGCCTTGCGCCATTTTTAATTTTCCTTCCGCGAACCATTTTACTGCCAGCGGGTAAATTACGTGCTCCTGGCGTTGTACACGTTTTGCTAATAGGCCGGCATCATCTGTTGGCAATACGGGCACGCGCGCCTGTATAGCGACTGGGCCACCATCCAGTTCAGCAGTCACAAAATGCACGCTTACGCCATGATGACTCTCGCCCGCTTCAATTGCACGTTGATGCGTGTGTAAACCTTGAAATTTGGGGAGCAGTGATGGGTGAATATTCAGCATGCGGCCAAGGTAGTGCTCGGTAAATGCCGGGGTCAGTATGCGCATAAATCCAGCCAGCACAACCAATCCGGGTGTATAGGCATCAATGGTGCGCATCAACTCGGTGTCGAAGGCTTCGCGTGTAGCGTAGTTTTTATGATCCAACACCAGGGTGGGGATGCCAACTTTACTGGCACGGGTCAGCCCCATTACGTCCGGGCGATTACTAATGACAGCGGCGATTTCTATGGGTAAATCGCCACTGGCAACGCCATCAATTAATGCTTGCAGGTTGCTGCCGCTGCCGGAAATGAGTACAACGACACGCAAGGGTTTTACAGCATCAGACATGGATTAAAGGCCTTGCAATTCAACGCGGTGTTCGTCGCCAACGGCTTTGGCAATATGGCCGATAACAAAGGCGCTTTCGCCAGCAGTACGCAGGATATTCAGCGCGGCATCTTTTTCGCTGGCAGGAACAGCAATCACCATGCCTACACCGCAATTAAAGGTACGGTACATTTCGCGGATATCCACGTTGCCGCCTTTTTGCAGCCATTGGAATACCGGTGGGAAAGCCCAGCTCCTGGTATCGATAACGGCTTTGCAACCTTCCGGCAGTACGCGTGGGATATTTTCAGTCAGGCCGCCACCGGTAATGTGGGCCATGGCGTTGACGCTGGATTCTTTGATCAGCTTCAACACGGATTTTACGTAAATACGGGTTGGCTCCATCAGGGCATTGGCCAAGGGCTTGCCACCGCAATCCTGATTCAGGTCGGCATTGGTTACGTCGATAATCTTGCGAATCAACGAGTAGCCATTAGAGTGAGGGCCGCTGGAGGTGAGGGCGATCAGGGTGTCCCCTTCTTTTACCTTGCTGCCATCGATAATTTCGGATTTTTCTACCACACCTACGCAGAAGCCAGCCAGGTCGTAGTCTTCGCCCTCGTACATGCCAGGCATTTCTGCAGTTTCACCGCCTACCAGCGAGCAACCGGAAAGTTCGCAGCCATCGCCAATGCCGGCAACTACGGCTGCTGCTACATCCACGTTGAGTTTGCCGGTGGCGTAGTAGTCGAGGAAGAACAGTGGTTCAGCACCGGTGACTACCAGATCGTTCACGCACATAGCGACCAGATCTATACCAATGGTGTCATGCTTTTGCAGGTTCATTGCCAGGCGTAATTTGGTGCCTACGCCGTCAGTGCCGGAAACCAATACCGGTTGGCGATAGCCTTCGGGGATCTCACACAGGGCTGCAAATCCACCCAGGCCGGCCATTACCTCGGGGCGACGGGTGCGTTTGGCAACGCTTTTAATGCGTTCAACCAGTGCATCGCCCGCGTCAATATCAACGCCTGCATCTTTGTAACTTAAGGATGGAGTGGAGGTTTGGTTTTCGCTCATAAGAAGGGGCTCACAGCTCTGACAGTTGGAGTGGTTTTAAAAAAGGCCGCCATTCTAGCAGCTAATGCCGTTACATGGTGATGCTTGCCCAAAATAGTCTGCGCTGAAATTGTGGTAATCACCGTCAAAGGAGTTTGCCGCCTGTTGCGGCAAGCCTGTTACAATGCCGCCCATTCCGTCCAATTCAGGCAAATCAGGGGTTAGCTTTGGCGCATTCTCTGGCAATTCGTTGTTTATTGTTATTGATTTTACCGCTGGCAGGCTGGGTGAGTGCCGGGCAAAAAGTGGATGTCTACCGGGTTGATGTGCTGGTAAAGAATCAGTCTGAGCCCGAGCGCAACGCGGCGGCGCGGGCCAGTTTTGGTGAGTTGGTGGTGCGGGTCAGCGGCCAGCGAAATGCCCTTGAGCACCCGATAATCCAGCAGGCACTGCCCAAAGCGCAGAATTACCTGTTTGGTTTTACCTACAAATCCACCACCGAAAAAATTACTGAAGACGGTAAATCCCTGCCTGCATTGGCATTGCAACTTAACTATGAGCCCCAGGCGATAGAGCAATTATTGCGCGAGGCCCAGTTGCCGCTGTGGCCGGCGACTCGCCCCAGGTTGTTGGTCTGGTTGGTTTACAAGGATGCTACGGGTTTGCATCAGGTTCCGCAGGTTATCGATTTGCAGGCGATGCAGCGC
>JAGKXA010000266.1 GCA_021151615.1 Cellvibrionaceae bacterium
GCCAGACTGCACCCAGTGAGCCAACCCAATGGTGTTTGCCGCTCACCCAGTGCCTGGCGATGGAAAGGCGCGCCTCGTCGCCATGATGCAAGCCGGTAAATTCGCTCAGGTATTGGAATTGGACATCAATCGAGTCCAGTGAAACCTGGTATTCAATACCGGCGAGACCCGCCGTGCGCCGGTTGCGCAGGTCGCGTGTGCCTACATCTTTAAAACCGGGGTTAACCAACTCGGTACCGCCTTCAATCGGCGGATTTTCAGGGCCAAAGGTACCCCCACCATCGCCGTTTTTATCCACTCCCGTAGAAACCAATGCGTTGGAATCGGTAAAAAAGTTGGAAGGATTCCAGCGATCAAAAAATACCTGATCGTAACTGGGGGTCATCACCAGATTAAATTGCTGACTGTCGGTTTCCCACAGAATCACACCCAAATCCAGATTCTGAATAAAGAAGCGCTCGCCGTTGTAATTCACCTGCGGAATCAACACCAGCGGAATATCATCGCCATCTTCCACAGGATTAGTGCGTACCCCGGCACCTATACCCAGGCTGATATCCCACTTGCCCACCTCAACGCAATCCGCCTCGCCCGATTCGCAGGCACAGCTCGTCGCTGCAAACAATGCAGACGCGCACAAGGCAAGTAAGTGGCGAGTAAAGGTCATAGTGGAGTTTCAATCAAACAGAGCAAAAAGGTCATGTTGCTATTTATAAATGGATCCCATCCATGGCGTTGTAATGATTTGTAGCAAATACCTGATTCGCCGTACCGCTATTACAAATTATTACAAATTCGTTCAGATCCATTACAGATTCTGCCATCAACACCCGCTTAGGATACCAGCATGTGTTTAACACGCACACGAATGTTTCGGTCCAAAAAAATCAATAATTTCGAAGGAGTTGCAGTATGAAACCCATGTTTAAAACCCTGTTGCTCAGCTTGCCGCTGGTTGCCTGCGGCGGTAGCGGTGGCTCCAGTAAAGCGCCCGTGAGCCAGGAGCCCAATACCGACTACTCCAAACTCAGCCAAGCGAAGATCGAGCCGGGCCCATTGCGCCAGGCTTCAGCCAACGAATTATCCGAGCTGATTAAAAACGGTTTGCGCGTATCGCTGCGCGAGAACCAAAGCTACGGCATGATGATTCGCGAAGCGGCCGTCATCAATACCACGGCGGATAACAGCAAAACCGGCGGCAATTTTTCGACCACTAACGTGCAGGTCGCCGGTGTCGATGAAGCTGACGTGGTGAAATATGACGGACGCTATATTTATCTCGCCACCCCGGTTGAATATACCGAGACCGGCGCCAAGGCAAGCCTGAGAATTTTTGCGACCAACCCAACAACCGCGAGCGCCAGTCACGTCACCGATATCGCGTTGGACACCGAACAATGGGGCGATGTGGGTGAGTTGTATCTGGTAGATGGTGGTCAGGGCACGACCGGGTTGGCCACTGTTCGCCGCTCCTGGGATTTCATCGCCTTCACCGACAAAGTCGTCAACGATGTATCCAGTGATGGCAAACCACTCGTCGTAGATGAGGCCGACAAAGCGCGCTCTGCGATGATCTGGCCCTACCAAATGGACAACGGCATAGAGATCAGCCTCTATGATGTGCGCTCACCGGCAACACCTGCCAAAACCTGGTCACTGTCCATTGACGGCGATCTGCTGGGAACGCGCAAAATTGGCAACACTCTTTATGTGATCAGCAGCTTTGTTCCCGGCATTCCAACTCTTGATTACGCCGCCGAAACCAAAGAGGCAAAAATTGCCAACGAACAATTAATTGCCCAGACCCAAGTGGAAAAATTACTCCCTGAATATTCCATCAACGGCGGTAGTCCTCAAACACTGACTGGCGCCAACGGATGTATGGTGCCCGCCAGCACGGAAAAATCCGACGGCAGTTTAACGCTGATCAATATCACCGCCATCAATCTTGCGTCCCAACAGTTGCTTGAATCCGTTTGTGTGAATGGCAATGTTGAAGGCATTTACAGCTCTACCAATAATCTCTACCTCGGCGGTTCCGACTACAGTAAATGGGACAACTGGCAAAGCTACACTGTATTACATCAGTTCGCTTTGAATAGCAGCGGCGTTGATTATTCAGCTACCGGTTCGGTGGAAGGCGTACTTGGTTGGAGTTCACCTTCGTTCGGTATGGATGAGCACAATAATTTATTGCGAATTATCACCACCAATTATGGTGAAACCGGTGAGCCAGAACATCAATTGAGTGTGCTGCAGAAAGTGTCCGGTCGCAGCGAGCTGGCGGTAGTTGCACAACTCCCCAATAAAAATCGCCCGGAAGCAATTGGCAAACCGCGCGAAGACATTTTCGGCGTACGCTTCAATGGCGACAAAGCCTATGTAGTCACTTTTGAGCGCAAAGACCCTTTCTATGTATTAGATTTAGCGAATCCCAAGGACCCAAAAATCGCCGGTCAATTGGAAATTCCCGGGTTTTCAACTTATTTGCATCCGGTGGGTAATAACTATGTTTTCGCGCTTGGCAATGAGACCAACAGTGATGGTTTCGCCACTCATTTGAAAGCGTCACTTTACGATATTCGCGACCCGGCAAACCCCACTGAAATTAGCAAACACATTTTAGGTTCCGCGTTTAGTTGGAGCAGCGCACTTTACGATCACCGCGCACTTTCATTCTTGCAAGCATCGAGTGATCAGTTGCGTATCGCTTTTCCCGTGAGTCTCTATGAAGAAGTTAAGTTGCCTGAGTACACCAGCAGCCGTTGGGTTAACGAAAGCCTGTATCAATTCGAAATTAATGGCCTTAGCAACGGCAAAGTTTCTCTCGACCTGGTGAACAATTTGGTCAGCGAAAACAATCTGGAACAGGAGTACCCACTGTGGGGATGGAATGATCGCGGCCTACTGCACAATAATGCAGTTTTCTATGTGCACGGGCCCAAGGTTATTGGTGCCTCCTGGTATCCACCCCAAAAATAAAAAATTTTCCAGGCCGCCGAGTGCGGCCTTTTTTTCGTCCGAATTTATGATGGTTACATTTTTTAACGCCCGGCTACATATCCCCCACAGATTAAATTTCCTGCGCCAATAACAATTAGCCTTACCTGAAACCACCATTGTCTTTCTTACATTTTGTTCTGGAGTTGTAACATGCAGAATTTTTCGCTGATCAAAAAAGCTCTGTTAATCCTGCCCATGGTCGGCCTGCTCAGTGCCTGTGGCGGTGACGATGATTTGCCCGAACCAGATCGCAATACCAAAATGCTGTACATTGATTTTAATAATGGCGCCACTGGCTGGAAACCCGGCTTTGCTGATTACCCGGCAGGCGAAGAGACGTTTTATGAATTGGCATCAGGCCTTGAAAAGCTGCCCACATCACTGGGAAGTAATCGTAAAGGGTTTAAATTGAGCGGCAATAATCACAGTGATGATCTGTTTATGTTCACCACCAAACCGGTTGATGGCCTTGAACCCAACACCCGTTATGATCTTCGCTTTAAAGTCACTTTTGGCACCAACGCGCAGAATAACTGTATGGGCATTGGCGGCTCTCCCGGCAACAGTGTGTGGATTAAGGTGGGCGCCACAAAAAATGAACCCAAGGCAGTAAACGACGGTGCAGGATTTTTATTATTGAATTGGGATAAAGGCAATCAAGCCGGTGGCGGTAGCGATGCGATTATCGCGGGCGATTTCGCCAATCATGTGGAATGTGGGTCTAGCGATATTGACACTACTTACCACAAGAAAACCCTGATCACGCAGAAGGGCAGTTACTCCACTGTAACCGACGCTACCGGAAACCTATGGGTGCTGATGGGAACCGATTCAGGCTTTGAAGGCACAACAACCATTTATTTTATGGAGCTTGAAGTCGCGGCAACAAAGAGGCCTTAGTCGATGTGTTTGCAAACGTAAATCCAATCGATGCCGCTGGTAACGCAAATCACATTCAGGATGAATTCAGGAACTGTTGTGAAAATAAGTTAACGCGCCTATCTTGATTCTGCGCGCGGATCATTTTAGAAATCACACAAGCAAGGAGTGTTACAAATGCGTACGTCCAAACCCCTCATGATTTTCGCCGCCCTTTGTTTAAGTGCATGCGGCGGCGGCAATCAGCAAAACAAAACCAATAGTGCTTCTTCAGTCGCTGCCAGTTCGACTCTACCGACATCCAGCTCCAAAGAACTGGTCATCGAATTCGACCAAAACAATTGTTTGAGCAGCACCAACGCAGATGCCCAGACCAATTTCGATTTCGCAAACCAGCCTTTTAAATTGCTTCGCTGGAATTGTGTACGCACTGATAAAAGCTTACCTTTTTTCGATAATATGTCGCTGCTGTTACCCTTTGATTCAAAAAATAGTTGCTTTTCAAAAGTGACCCATAGCTTTGCCAGATTTGGGGGGGTCTTTGAAAACGAACGCCTTCCTGATTGTAGTAGTTTTGCCCAACCTATCGACAACCCAAAAATGGCAGCAGAAATAATTGCTGTTAATTACTCATTCAAACCCGCTATCAAGGGCGAGCCAAATGAATATGAATTTAGCTACAATTTTAGTTGGAAGAACACAGGAAATGTCCCGATTATCACTTACAAAAGTGTATTCAAATTACTTCACGAACAACAGGTTATTTTCAGTACCGAGGAACTTGAGAACAGTAACCTTGCATTACCCGGTCAAGTAATAAAAACCTCACCAAGTAACTTGAGCGGCAGTGATTTGGTCGGTGGAAAGCTACTTACCCTTAACCTGCAAGTCACTGATTTTTTTGGCAACATCATCGCTGGATACACACAAAATCTGGTCGTACAATAACGAAAAGAGCGAACCGTCAGGTTCGCTCTCAAAAAATACCATATACAACTAGTTTACTTAGCGATGCTTAACCTTATCGCCCTCTTTCAAGCCCTCTACAATTTCGATATTAATGCCATCGGAAATCCCGGTTTTAACGGCGCGTTTTTCAAACTGTTGCGGGCCGGTTTCGATTTCTACAAACTGGGCTTTCTCCTCCACAATTAAGTTGCCTTCGTTGATGGCCACTACGTTTTCCTTTTTATCCAATACTATGTCCGCGTTAGCGCTGTAGTTGGAGCGCAGGAATAATTTATCACTCAGTTTCACTGCCGCGCGAATCTGGAATTTAATGGTGCCCTGGTCAGTAACGCCTTTAGGAGAAATATATTCCAGGATGGCGGTGAAAGGCTCACCTTCCAAT
>JAGKXA010000053.1 GCA_021151615.1 Cellvibrionaceae bacterium
GAATTCGATAGCAAAGTCGCGGTCGCTCACCGAGTCCAGCGAGTTTTCGGTCGGTGCCTCAAAGCCGAGCAGTTGCGCGGTAAAACGGGCCGCGTTAACGGCCACCTGATCGCCCTGCTGACCCTGATGAAGTCCCAGCCACTGGCCTACAACAAGGACAACCAGGAAGATAAAGAGCCGGTGTTCGATGCGATAGATACCGTCAAAGACTGTCTGCGCGCCTTCGCCGATATGGTTCCCGCGATTCAACCGCGCAAAGCGGAAATGTACGAAGCCGCCAAGCGTGGCTTCTCCACTGCCACCGACCTGGCAGATTACCTGGTGCGCAAAGGCGTGCCTTTCCGCGATGCGCATGAAATTGTGGGCAAGTCAGTCGCTTACGGGGTACAGACCAACAAAGACCTGTCCGAGATGAGCCTGGCCGAACTGCAACAGTTCTCCACCGTTATAGAAGCCAATGTGTTTGCAGTGCTGACGCTCGAAGGTTCAGTGGCCGCACGCAACCACATCGGCGGAACTGCACCGGCGCAAGTAAAAGCGGCGGTTCAGCGCGCGAAAGCGAGCCTCGAAAGCCGTAAATAAACTCACACGGCCTGAAAAAAGCCGCGTATTGCACCCAATACGCGGCTTTTTTTGTCTTTATAAATCAAATAGTTGACCATCAATAATCAACTAAGATCAATCGATTGATCTTAATTTGGGGTCGCTCGCTCGCCCTTGATCCATCCCGGCCATTAAATGCCGCCTCTTGTTACAAGAGAGCGGCATTTTTATTGCTTATTCTTTCAAACAAACCGGAAAGATTACGCGCCATTACAGTTCGTCCCTATTTGGCGCATTTTTCATTATTATTTCATCCATCTGCTGGTATTTGTACCGGAATGGACTAGGCTGAGGGTTCGGCAGTCTATTTTTTCGCCAACATAATTGCGAGGCGCATGTTAAAGGAGATGGGCAAAAAATCTTTGCATTCAGGTGACACCGAGGAGGCCCTGGCAGCAAAAATCCAGCTGCTGGAGGAGGAACTGTCGTCCCTGAAACAGCGCTTGCAAGCCACACACGCCATTAACCAGTTGCGCGCCAGTGCCCAGATTCCCCTCAGCTCCAGCGCCCCAGCAGACAGTGATCAGGATGCTCCCGGCCCACTGAATAAAAGCGCAGGCGCTATTTTTGATGAAACATGGGTTCAGGAAACGCTCAGGTATCTTGTAAAACAACAGCACCCTCACAGTATCCAGCAAGTCCTGCGCAAAGTTGGCAGCCTTTTGGCCCTGCGCGAAATTGGCCTATGGGGCTGGGACAATCAGGATCAGCAACTCAATTTGCTCAGCCAGTGGAGCACCAGTGACTTGCCCGATAGCAGCCGCTGCCGCCTGCAAGCACCAGATTGGTTAAGATTTGCAGTTAAAACTGACTCCAGCGAACGCCGTCAGTTGGAAACCGGGCAAGCATTGGTGCTGTCGGCGACTGACCCCGATCTCGCTCACGTAACTGAACCCCTGCGCCAACTCGGCATATTCAACAGCCTGATTATCCCGCTGAGCGAACAAAACCAGTTGCGCGGTTTGATGAGCCTGCACCGCGATAACCCAGGCACCTGGCACCCACAAGACACCAAAGCGCTGGGCAGTCTATTGAACTGGTTGTTCCGTTTCATGCAGCAGCACGAACACCTGCGCTTAATGAATGACCGCGACACTCGCCACCAATACGCGATGGAGGCGAGTAACGACGGCATTTGGGATTGGAATTTATTAACCAACAAAATCTATTTCAGCCGCAGTTACCTACGCATGCTGGGCTACGACTACGAAGACCTGCCCGGTAACCTCAATACGCTACGCGACTACTTTGTCCATCCCGAAGACCTGGACAATATGCTGCACGAATACCAAACCGCGATCGACAACAAACGCGACTCACTCCAATTGCAGTTCCGTTTACTCCATCACGATGGCCATGTCATCTGGGTACATTCCAAAGCCAAATTTTTCGAACCTGATCATCAAGGCCGCCCCACCCGCTGCGTCGGCGTTAATACAGACGTTACCGATTTTATGAACTCGCGTGAGGAGTTGCTCAATGCCAAAGCGCAGGCCGACCTGGCCAGTAAAACCAAAAGTGAATTCCTCGCACGCGTCAGCCATGAAATTCGCACCCCCATGAATGCCATTATCGGCATAGGTTATTTGTTGCAAGATACCCAGTTGGACGAGCAGCAAAAAAGTTATTTGATGAGTATTAATTCCGCCGCTGATTCACTCTTGCAAATCATTAATCAGTTGCTCGACTTCTCCAAAATTGAAGCAGGCCGGGTGATTCTGGAATATGCTCACTTCGATCTTGATCAACTATTTGAAAAAATTTCGCGCCTGTTTGAAATCAGCGCCCTGCATCGCACAGTCGATATTGTTTACGATATAAAAGCCGATGTACCGCGCTTTTTGCGTGGCGATGCCTCGCGCCTGAGCCAGATCCTCAGTCATCTGATTAGCAATGCATTTCAATATTCCAACACCAGCCAGGTCGTTGTGCGCGTGCGCCGGTTGCCGCAAACACACAAACAGGTAGTGCTGCAATTTGTCGTAGAAGACTCTGGACTGGGCATGACCGATGAAAAGCTCGCGCACATCAAAGAGCGACTGGTGTTTAACAAGTACCATGCAGACACAGAGAAAAACTCCTATGGCCTTGGCATTTGCAGCCATCTGGTGCATTTAATGCAGGGCGATTTCCAGATTGATTCCCAATTAAACAAAGGCTGCAAGGTAACCTTCAGCGCCGCCTTTGAACACAGCCACCTGGGTGAAAAAGCGCTGGTAAATCACCCACGCGATTTAAATAATATTCGCGTATTGATTGTGGATGACAACACCATTGCGCGCACTATTATTGCCAGTACCGCACGCAGTATTCATCTGCAAGTGGATGAAATTGACAATCCCTTCAGCGCCATTGAGCGCATTCGCCAGGCAGATAATCTGGGGCAACCCTATCACTTTGTGCTGCTCGATTACCGCATGCCCAATATGAATGGATTACAGCTCACTGGCCTGATCAAGTCAGACAACAGTTTGAAGCAAAAACCGCTCGTATTTTTAATTTCTGCCTACCACCGCGACGAAATCTCCAGCGCAGATCCCAACGCAATTCTGGTCGATGAATTTTTAAGTAAACCGGTGAGTGAATCACGCTTGTTTGATGCCATCAGCCAAGCCATAGGGCGCGAGCGATTGCTGCAACAAATTAGCCCGGAGGTAATTACCGCGAATGATACGCTGGATGTGTTGGACAATACACGCATGCTGATTGTGGAAGACAATATAGTTAACCAACAAGTCATTCGCGGCATTCTGAAAAAGAAACATATCCACACCACAATCGCCGGCAATGGCATTGAAGCCTTGCAAATATTGGAAAATACCAATGATGCCTTCGATGCAATATTGATGGATTTGGAAATGCCGGAAATGGATGGATTGGAAGCCACAAGACGTATTCGTGCCGGCCAGTTACGCAACAAAAACCAATTGCAGAACATCCCCATAGTCGCCGTAACGGCACAGGCAATGCGCGGTGACCGTGAGCGCTGCCTGGCCATAGGCATGAACGGTTACCTTTCCAAACCGGTTAATCCAGAATTGCTCTACAGCACACTCGCCGATCTTCTGCGCAAGAAAAAATTGACCAATAGCAACCTGCAGCGTTAAGGCCATCACGCTTCATGCAATCCAAGCTCATTCCATCGCGCCCCATAGATACTCACAACATCGATGATGGTGTAGATCGCAAACAGCTCACGCAACTCAAACAGCGTTTTATGGATTTGAATCGCGTGCGCCATGAGCGAACCTGTGCAGCACTGTCTGATCGCCAGCAACAATTTTTGCAGCTGTTGCCGCTGCTGTTTCACGTTAACCATCCCATGCTACCCGGCTATTGTTCGCATTCAACACCTGCGGGTGTTTACCAATATTCTCCCGGCAACGATGAATTGCGCCTGGCAAAAATTCTTGCACGCAGCTTTCAATACAATCGCGACCTCACCGAAAAACAACCGCAAATAGATGCATTGTTTTTAATGGGCAGCGTTGGGACTATTGCGCAAAGTGATTCGAGCGATCTGGATATTTGGGTGTGTCATAGCCTGGGCGACAACACACAGCAGCTGCAGGAGCTTGAACGAAAATGCACGCTTATCTGCCAATGGGCAGAGCAGCAAATTCATTTGGAGGTGCATTGCTTTTTAATGCAGAGCGGTGAATTTTCCAACCTGCACGGTCAGCGGTTAAGCACCGAAGGCAGCGGCTCAGCGCAACATTATTTATTATTGGATGAGTTTTACCGCACTGCATTGTGGCTGGCAGGCAAGGTTCCACTCTGGTGGTTTGTACCCGCATCCCAAGAGGCAGACTACGCGATCTATCGCGAGAAATTATTGGGCAAGCGTTTTATTAAACCGGAAGACGTAATTGATTTTGGCGGTTTGCCGGAAATTCCCGCCAATGAATTTGTCGGTGCCGGTGTGTGGCAACTCTACAAAGGTATAGAGTCGCCTTATAAATCCGTATTAAAACTCTTATTGCTGGAAGCCTATGCCAGCAATATGGCGAACCTTGCATTCAGCGAAGACGATGCAAACCTGACACCGTCAGATAATCAAGCTGGCAAGGATCAATCAGAATCATTCCAGCGCGAACCATCAACAACCAGTGAACCCCTGGCACTCAGTTTCAAGCGAGCCATCTATGCCGCTACACCGGATGCCGATCTGCTTGATCCCTATGTGATGGTGTATCAGCGGCTGGAAAACTATTTGTGCTTTCACCATCAATTACAGCGGCTGGAATTAGTGCGGCGTTGTTTTTATTTTAAAGTTAATAATGCCCTGTCGCGCACCAGCCGCAACCCTAACAAATCCTGGCAACGAAAATTATTGGAAGAATTGGTAAAAACCTGGCAATGGTCCACACACCAATTACATATGCTCGACAACCGCGCCTACTGGAAGGCTCCCCATGTCATCAGCGAGCGAGCGCTACTGGTTAACGAATTAAACCAAAGCTATCGCCTGCTCAACGAATTAAACAAGCATCAAGGGCAAGACATCGCCATCAGCAATGAAGAACTACTAATTCTGGGACGAAAACTGCACGCGGCCTTCGAACGAAAAGCGGGGAAAATTGAATGGATTAACCCGGGCATTTCACGCGACCTCAGTGAGGAGCATCTGTGTTTCATTCGCGAGCAAAGCGAAGCTGGAGAAAGCTGGCAATTATTGCGCGGCAGTTTTAACGACTTGAGCTTGCGCAATATTAATGTGGAACCCATTAAACGTTCGCGCAACCTGGTGGAATTGTTGCTCTGGTGCCATGCCAATGAAATTATGGCCAGTCACACTAAAATCGATATAGTGGGCAACGCCTTTGTGCTCAGCAATTTACAAAAACAGCAATTATTGCAAACCTTGCAGCAATGGCTGCCGCTGCCAATGGCCATAGACCATCAGCAATTTACACGCCCTGCCAACCTGGAACGCTTGCTGTTTATTATTAACATTGGGGTGGAACCTCAGGCAGATCTGCATAAAAAAGGTATGCAAATGCTCAGTAGCCAAAAAGATGCACTGGGCTACAGCGGACTACGCGAAAACCTGATAGTTAACGCCGATATTATCCAGATTAATTCCTGGGGCGAGCTTTTGTGTCGCCATTACGCCAATGATGCACTGGTCAATTGCCTGCAACATTATTTTCGTTTATTGCCGCCCGGCAAGCATGCTTCACTACCTGAATTAAGTGTGCGCTGTTTTAGCAGCGGCCAGGGGAGTAATATTGCCCAGCGTTTAACTGAACTCTGGCGCGATCTTATCAGTTGTTATTATTCCGGGACGCGGCCGCGCACCAGCCGTTACATTATGGAAGTAGGCGATGAATATTTACTGCTGCAATTTTTCCAGCAGCAACCGCAGATTTCCCGCTTTAAGACTTATGACAAGCTATTGGAAAAACTCAGTCAACCGCAATTGGAATTCAGCCCTATTGTGATAGACAGTTACTGTCTGCGCGATAAACCTTTGCGCCTTATTTGCAGCACACTAAAGCCCAATGGCATTTATGTGTTTTATCAACAGCAAAACAATCAAGCCATTATCACGCTGATCGATGAAAAAGGATCACTCTTTAGTACCCGCACTGAATTTCACAACCAGCAAACACTGTTGCGCCCACTGGTGCACTTTATTCGCGCCGCGCTGCAGCGTTTGCATATGGATGGAGACCTCAGCAACAAGCACACGGAGCAGGAGGTCATTCATCTGTATGAACTAATGGGTAACTTTAAACAACAACAGGGGTTCGTGGAAACGCGCAGCCTGCAACGCGAAGTCAGCCAGCTGCACTTTATTAATATCAAAGCTATCGCCGAAATAAACGATCAGGAGTTGTGCTTCACTATTTTTTGCGATGAGCAGGAGTTTTCTACCCTGGCCTATGGTGTTGATTTATTCAAAGCCGTCGCCAGCTATATTGTGCGTCGTCGCCAGCGCAACGAGCGCTACCCCTGCTATATCACTGACCTGGATCTATCCCTCTGTCGCGAAGTACTTGCACAGCAAACAGGCTTGCAACTCAGCCACTACTTACAGCTAAAAGCCGATTTGGAAAACCGCCTTAATCAGGCGCTTGCGCAACTGTAATGTTGCGTAATACCTGCCATTTTTAATTAATGCTTATTCGTTGTCACAATAGACTACTTTAAAACTATTAATTTTTGTTTAGGCGACTAGCCGCACATTTTCACTCAGGCATAATTTCAATGCGGCAATCCAACAAGCCGATGACTTAACACTGCGGCAACTCGGCACCCGGTCACTTGGCAAGCCAGAAGCCAGCTAACTTGCAGTCACATCGACAAAAACCCGCGCAACGAACATAGCCGAAAAACACAATGAGAGAAAACAACCATGAAATCAATTTTTACATTTGTAGCGAGCCTGCTATTGGTTTTTAGCCAATGGGCACACGCCAGTGAATTAACTGGCGCCTGGGAACTGGAATATGCGGTTTATAAAAATCAGAAAGGCGAGGTGGTCGGAGAAATTAAAGATAAAACAACCCTCTCGCGCAAAGTATTATCTGACCGACACTTCACTTTTATCACCTGGGATAAATCCGGAAAATTTACCGTGGCCGGCTCAGGTACTTATACCCACAAAGGCAAGGACTACAAAGAGACGGTTGATGCCACCTCTGAAGCGCGACTGATGGGAAAAACCTACGAATTTAATTGCGAAATTAAAGATGGAATCTGGATTCACAAGGGATTGGAGGATGGAATTTTAATTGAAGAACACTGGCGCAAAGTTAATTGAACTGATCGGTTCCGCAAAAAAAAATGCCGGCAATACCGCCGGCATTTTTTTGCAGTACTGAGTTATTGCAACGCCAATTGAATATTAAAACAGGTTCCATGTTCATCATCGGAAGTGACTGCCATTTGGCCGCGATGATGATCGGTAATAATAAAATGGGAGTAAGACAAGCGCTGCTCAACGGGGAAGCTGGAGTTGTGTTCACTCAGCGCAAAGAAGGGTTGAAAAATATCCAATTGTTCTTCTTCTGTTAAACTCTTGCCGTTATGCTCCAGCTTGATCCAGAGCGAATCGTAAAACTTCCCGATTTCAATGTTAATCCAGGGTTTGTTGTGCTCATCCCACGGCTTGGCATTTAGCGCATAGAAGGCGTTGCGCATCAAGCGCACAAATACCTGTTCCAGTTCGGTGGGGAAGCAGGGAATTTGCGGCAGATCTTCAGCATAATTACGACGAATATTGATGTATTTAAAAGTGAGTCCATTGACATCAGTAAACAGGTCACTTGCCAGTTCAATAGCGCGATCCATAATCGGTGGAATTTCAGCGAGTTGCTTGCTATCGCGATGCGCGCGCGCCAGATCCAATAAATTGTGCGCAATCGCGGTGGCTTGTTGCGCACTCTGGCGTACGGTTTCCACTTCCTGCAATAAAAATTGTTTTACTTCGCCCAGCTCTGCAGTTTCAATTTCCTGCCGTGCGCTGGAAACGCGCGCAAAAATAGTATTGATCGGCAGGCTGATGTCATAGGCCATAGCAGAAGCCAATTCCCCCATGGCCGATACCTTATCGCGCTCGGCCAGTTTATTTTCGGCACTCACTAATTTGGTGACATCGGAAATCAAAATCACTATGCCGGTGTTTTGATTGTCGAGTGGATAAAGCGTGATATCAAACGTGTATTGGCCGCGCTGGGTGTGTTTAAGGCTGGTGGTTTCACCGCTTGCCAATACCGCCTGAACTTGCTCTGCCGTGAGCGTAATAGCGGAATAGGCTTCCCATAAGTTTTTGCCAATGACATCCTGCAGCGGGCGACCGGTAATTTCTTCGGCTTTTTTGTTCCACTGGGTAATTTGCAACTGCTGATTCAAACCAATCAACATCACTGGCATGGAGTTAACAATGCTCGCGATATAAGCCTCGCGCTCTTGCAATTGTTCGGTAGTTTGTTGGAGCACGGCGGTACGCTGGGCCACACGCTGTTCCAGATTGACTTTGATATCGGTGAGCGCGCGATTCCAGCGCATGGCACGGCGATGCGCGCGAAACAAAAATAGCAGCACAATCACCAGCGTAATAATTAAAACCCCGGCTGAGGTGTTGGCCACATACTGCCATTTGGTACTGCCATCAGGCTCACGGAAGATGGCGAAAATATCAGCGCGGGCACCAAAGCTGGTCATGGCCAGCGCACAAAAAAGCAGGAGTTGTCTCATTGGGAAAATCTCGTAGCGACCCGGGGGCAGTTCACTGCCGGTGCAGTGCAGGGGAAATCAAGGGAGCGATTTTACTCGATCCCCCCGCTAAAGAACCAGCTCCACCCCAGTAATGAGCCTCCCGATCAGCACAAGTGCGATTCAACTGCAGCGCGACAATGCCTGCGGGCGTTGGTCAGCTGATGGAATTACGGCGGGGATTAACTCAAACACACTGCCTTTTTTGGTCGTCATGCGCAGGGATTTTTTATACATCCAGGATTCGTCAATCAAACCGTCGCGCACCCGCAACAGAATGTGCGAACTGAACTCCAGGTAAGCACCGGTTGCCGGCAAGCCCATGAATTCTTCGTGGTGATAACCGCTAATACGGAAACGGATCAACACTTGCGAATCACTGGCCAGCAATTGGTCGATCGACCATTGGCGCTGCGCAAACACATCCACCAGATAATTGAAAAACCCCTGATATTCCGCGCGATTGGTGGGATCAAATTCCGGAAATCCCCAACAGTGAATCTGCGTGGCGAGCAGTTTATCGAACTGGCTGTGGGAACCCGAGAGGGCACCATTGAGGAATTGTTTGACCTGTGCGGCCAGGTGTTGGTGATGATACATATTGACTCCTTCCCTTGTGGGGACGCTAGTAATGTGCAGCCAGTTTGGTAGTACGGACTGCAGTGTGAAACCTTCCACCAAGGTAAGGTCAAGCACCGGCGAATTATGTCAGTAGCCTCGCAGCAAATTGTCGCAGTTTGTAACCACCAGCGCGGGCTACTGACCAGACCTTCATCTAAATTGGGGATGATTAATAGGGGCTTTTTGTCGGGCGGATTATTATTTCACTCACATCGACGTCTGCCGGCTGCTCAATCGCATACACAATTGCGCGGGCGATAGCATCGGGCTTGAGCGCGATCTGGCGAAACTCATTCATTGCGGCGCGCGCGGCCGGATCGGAAATGGAATCCGCCAATTCCGATTCCACCACACCGGGAGAAATAATGGTGACGCGAATATCGCCACCCAATTGTTCCTGACGCAGACCCTCGGAAATTGCGCGCACCGCATATTTGGTTGCGCAATACACAGCGGCGGTTGGATAAACCGCGTGACCGCCAATGGATGAAATGTTAATAAAGTGACCGCTGCCTTGCGCCTTCATCAATGGCAAACCGGCGGCAATACCGTAAAGCACACCTTTGATATTCACATCTACCATACGCTCCCATTCATCCAGCTTTAATTCCTCCAGTGCCGAGAGCGGCATTACACCAGCGTTATTCACGATTACATCCACCCGGCCAAATTGTTCGCGCGCCAGGCCGATCAGCGCGTCTACTTGTTCTTTACGGATAACATCTGTCGCCAGGAAAGCTACCGTACCGCCCGCCGCACGGATTTTTTCCGCCAGGATTTCCAGGCGTTGTTGGCGGCGTGCACCTAACACGACAGTATGGCCAGCTTGCGCTAATGCCAGCGCCGCCGTCTCACCAATACCGCTACTGGCACCGGTGATAACAACAACTTTTTTCTCATTGCTCGATTGAAGAGTCGACAGGGTTTGCAGGTTTGACATGGATGGCTCCTCGATAAGGGTCAGCGTGGAAAGGGCCGGTGAATTCCGTCCCGCTGGAGCCACTATAGGGAGCCGGCTATTTTGGTCGGTAGCCAATTCCTCGCCAGTCATTGCCTAAAACTCCAGACTACTCACCCAAGCGGTTCAACCGTTAATCGCAAGCAGTTACACTCACTGGTAACAAAAACGGGCAATCGCGAACCACGAGAAGTACCCCCATGAGCAATCAAATGGACCATCTTTTGGATGAACTGGCGCTGCGTGCACAACGCCTGGCGGCACACGAGGGCATGACAGCCACTGCCCTTGGCTGCTTGCAATTATTTCGCAGCGACCAACCCACCGAAATAACCCACAGTATTTATGAACCCTCGGTGTGCATAATCGCGCAGGGGCAGAAGCAAGCGCGTCTGGGCGACGAAATTTATGTGTATAACCCACTGCATTACCTGGTCGCGGCTGTGGATTTGCCAGTGCGAGGCCAGGTTATTGAAGCTACGCCCGAGCACCCCTATCTCTGCATTCGCCTCGGTTTGAAGCCGCAAAAAATCAGCGAAATGCTGGTTGAAAACCCTCAACTGTTGCGGCCGGAAAAAACGCCGGCACGCGGGCTCTTTGTAAGTCAGGCGAATTATCAATTATTGGATGCGGTGTTGCGCTTGATGCGCTTGCTGGATACTCCAGAAGATCTGCCTGTGCTGGCGCCGATGGCGGAGCGCGAAATCCTGTATCGGTTACTGCAAGATGAACAAGCCATTACCTTGCAACAAACCGTGCAAAAGGATGGCCATGCACAACAAATTGCGCGTGTTATCGCCGCATTGAAACGCGACTTTCATAAAAACTGGCGAATTGAAGATCTGGCACAAATCGCATGCATGAGCAACTCGGCATTACATGCGCACTTTAAAAGCATTACCAATATGACGCCGTTACAATTCCAGAAACAATTACGCTTACAAGAAGCGCGACGCTTATTGTTCAGTGAAAATCTGGATGCAGCAACAGCAAGCCACAAGGTTGGCTACGAAAGTCCGTCGCAATTTAATCGTGAATATCATCGGCTATTTGGTTTACCTCCGCTGCGCGATCTTGCGCGTATACGCAATGCTTCACCAACGCTGCTAAACGCATAGGCAAGGCGGCCAGTCACCTGCCGCAAAACGTTGATGTTCCGCGAGAAACAGTACCGAAAATTGAGTGCAACTGGCGGCGTAGCTGCCTGTTAAGATCAGGAAAAACCTGTTGTCGTGCAGTTGAATTTATTTTTGGCCGTGACAGGAGGAGTTATTAATTATGCAACAGGCGATGCATTCCTCTCAGAAAATACATCGCCTCATCGGGAAACCGGTACCACAAACCCATTGGCGGACGCCAAGTCACCACCGCAAACGCCTTATTCATCGTTATTGTCTTGCACAGTGACGGGCAAGCGAAAAACTTATCCCTGGCCATTCCCAAAAACCGGTGAAAACCGTTAATGGGCGGCTGCCTGGTTTGCCCCGACAGTTTTCCAGTGAGGTTTAACCCTTGCCATTACAACAATTATTCATCGTTATTGTGGGTGCTATTGTCGGCGAGATCCCCACTTAAAACCTGAACCGATATCACAACTTTTTTTGCATAAAAAATGATTTTTTAGAACTGTGATTAAGGTCGCGCCCAAAGCAAAACTTCATCAAACAAGTTCCTTTTACAATTTTTTGCGCTTAATTAAGCCTGGTGAATCAATAATGCCAAGCAGGTACAGGTTTTCTGACCCGTCAGTTCGCAAAATGAGATGCCGCACAAACAGTATCAGACAAAGTTTTCCTGAAAATTCCTCTTCTGGCGAATTAACAGCCACTACACTCAGGAATAGCCATCAAGGAGCTTTACTCATGACCATGGATCCATTTATACAAGTTGCTATCAAGATCAAACCCTGGAACGTGAATACAGATGAATAAGGTGCGTAAGCGGTCCACCTTACTACTGGCAGGCGCCGCCAGCTTGCCAACTCACGCCATGGCTGCCGCCGATTACGGTTGGGTATACATCGGTGTAGGTGTTCTTAGCGGTCTGCTACTGTTCGCGGCGGCGGCCCTGCATACCTATAGAGTTAATCGCAAATTACACAACATGGTGCGACTCATGCGCAGTGTGGATGTGCAACAGCGCAACCACAACCTGGTACTCGCACAAATTGCCGCCGACGACCCTCTCAATGAAATCATGACCAGTCTGGTTCAAGGCGTCGAGAATGTTAACCCGGAGCTGCGCTGCAGTATTTTATTAATTGATCAAGAGCAACAGTGTTTTCACCTGGCAGCAGCCCCGAGCCTGCCCGGTTTTTATTGCGATGCTATTGATGGACTCGCTTTTGATAGCACACTGGCCGCGTTTGGTGAGGCTGCGGTCACTGGGCAACGCGCTATCACCACCGACATTCAAACACACCCCAACTGGTCGGGGTTCAGGGAACTTGCAGCCCAGGCCAATCTGGCGTCCTGTTGGGCTGAGCCAATTACCAATCACAACAACCAGGTACTCGGCGTGTTTGTGATTTATAAAAGCCGAATAGGTACGCCCGACGCGGACGAAATCAAACTGATCGATGAATCTGCCTATCTCGCTGAAATCGCCATTGAACGCAAGCTGTCACTGGAAGCCCTGCGTAAAAGTGAAGAGTTGCATCGCATCATGGCGCAGCACGACAACCTCACGGGTTTACCCAATCGCGCCTTGTTTGATGACCGCTTGCAACAGGCACTCGGTTATTGCAAACGACATGAACGCGTACTCGCCGTTATGTTGTTGGATCTGGACAAATTCAAGCCGGTTAATGACCGTCATGGCCATGCCTGCGGCGATGAATTATTAAAACAAGTCGCTCAACGTTTACTCAGCTGCGTGCGCTCGTCGGATACTGTCGCGCGCATTGGCGGTGATGAATTTGTCATTTTATTGCATCAAATTGACGATATGGCGCACGCCAATATTGTCAGCGATAAAATCCAGCAAGCGCTGGGCAGTTTATTTTTTGTGGGCGACCAACGAATTCAAATTGGCTGCAGCATAGGTACCGCCTTTTATCCGCAAGACGGTAGTGATGCGCATGAATTAACGCAAGTTGCCGATCAACGCATGTACCAGCAAAAGCATCAAAACCCGATCAGCCTATTTGTCCGAGGTTAAGATAAAAAAGGGCAACCCAAAGATTGCCCATTAAGCCGACTCATGAAGCAGTCGAAGAAGAAGGGAAGCTCACTTACAAACCAAAAGCTGTTACAAAAAATTACGCCTGAACCTGCACCAGCCCATCATCCAGACGCACCGGAAATACGGTAATTTTGTATTCCGGCTTTTCCAGGCACTCACCGGTACGCAGGTTGTAGTGCTCTTTATAAAGCGGCGATGCCACAACCACTTCATCACCTATTGAACCAATAATTCCACGCGACAGGACGTTGGCCTCACCAATAGGATCGTAGTTGGACACCGCAAAAACTTCGTTCAAACGACGTGAACGGAAAATCGCTACTTGCTGTTTATTTACCAGCGCGCACACACCAGTGTCAGGTAATAAATCACTTAATTCACACACGCTGATCCAGGGTTTTTCGCTCATAATTTTTCTCACTCAATATTTTTGACGCTTAGCCCGTATGGAGCCCGGCGCAATACGGGGTTTTCATTTATTTGCAATCCCGTATTTCGTTAGACTCCATACGGGCTACATTTTTAATCCACCAATTCCACAAACTGGATATTGCTGTTTTTGCGTTCCAGCGCAGTTGCAGGGCGAATTTGTTCGCGCTCTACCACGTAAGCGAGATTGTCATCTTTGGCGTCGCTGTTAATAAAGTGCTTGAAGCGTTTTTGTAACTCTTCATTTTCAACGGTAGTTTTCCACTCGCACTGGTATTGGCTGATGTTGTAATTCATTTGTGCTTCCAGCTCGGCACACAAGCCAAGCTTGTCATCGATCACCACTTTCTTCAGGTAATCCAGGCCACCCTCCATGTTTTCCATCCACACAGAGGTACGTTGCAAACGATCTGCGGTGCGAATGTAGAACATCATTACGCGGTCGATATATTTAATCAGGGTGACATCATCCAAACCGGTCGCAAACAAATCCGCGTGACGTGGACGCATACCGCCGTTGCCACACACATACAAACTCCAACCCGTTTCCGTAGCGATTACACCAAAGTCTTTGGATTGCGCTTCCGCACATTCGCGCGTACAACCCGAAACAGCAAATTTCATTTTGTGCGGTGAACGAACCCCTTTGTAGCGATTTTCCAAAATGATCGCCATTCCAACCGAGTCGAGAACCCCATAACGGCACCAGGTAGACCCCACGCAGGATTTCACAGTACGCAGGGATTTACCGTAGGCGTGGCCAGTTTCAAAACCGGCGTCAACCAGTTTTTTCCAGATAGCGGGTAACTGGTGCAATTGTGCACCGAACAAATCGATACGCTGGCCGCCGGTGATTTTGGTGTAGAGCTTGTACTCTTTCGCCACCTCACCCAGCACAATTAATTTCTCAGGCGTAATTTCACCGCCAGCGATGCGCGGCACGATTGAGTAGGTGCCGTCTTTTTGCATGTTGCCAAGGAAAATATCGTTAGTGTCTTGCAGGCCGATATGCTTTTTATCCAGAACATATTCATTCCAGAAACCGGCCAGGATAGAAGCCACTGCAGGCTTGCAAATATCACAGCCCAAGCCGTGACCATGTGAATCCAACAATTCATCAAAGGTTTTGATTTGTTTGATACGCACTATGTCTGCCAATTCCTGACGAGAGTGAGGGAAGTGCTCGCAAATATGATTGCAAACTTCTACACCGAGTTTTTTCAACTCTGAATCCATCACTTGTTTCGCCAACGCAGAACAACCACCGCAACCGGTTGATGCTTTGGTCACTGCTTTAATGTCGCCCAGGGTGCGCGCGCCGTCTTGAACGGCACAACAAATTGCGCCTTTGCTCACATCGTAGCAAGAACACACGCAGGCAGATTCTGGCAATGCATCTACACCTATTGCCGCACCGCCGCCTTCAACGTTAGGCAGGATCAGGCAATTAGGATCTTCCGGTAAATCCATACCGTTAACGCACATGGATTGCAAAGTACCATAGGCTTCTACATCACCCACCAATACGGCGCCGAGCAATTTCTTGTTGTCAGCAGAAACAATAATACGTTTGTAAACTTCTTCTACATCATTGCTGTAGGTGTAGCTGAGTGAACCGGGGGTGTTGCCGTGTGCATCACCAACAGATGCTACGTCAACACCGAGCAATTTCAACTTGGTGCTCATATCCGCACCCATAAATTGATCGCTACCACCGGTGATGTGCGACACAGCGACTTTCGCCATTTGATAACCGGGCGCGACCAAACCGTAAATACGGTTATTCCAGAGCGCACACTCACCAATGGCATAAACATCTTTAATTGTGGTTTGGCAATTGTTGTCCACCACAATACCGCCACGCTCGCCGACACCAATGCCAAATTTGCGTGCGAGTTCATCCTGTGGGCGAATACCTGCAGAGAACAAAATCATATCGGTTTCCAGATGGCTGCCATCGGCAAAATTCATGCGATAGCGCGCTTCAGTACCGGCAACAATTTCGTTAGTCGCTTTTTGGGTGTGAACTTTTACACCTATTGCTTCGATTTTGCGACGCAGTAATTTACCGCCACCTTCATCAAGTTGCACGGCCATCAAACGCGGTGCAAATTCCACCACATGGGTTTCAAGGCCAGCGGCTTTCAATGCGGCAGCCGCTTCCAAACCTAACAAGCCACCACCGACGACTACGCCAATTTTACTTTGTTGGGCAGACGCAGTAATGCGCTCCAAATCTTCAATGGTGCGGTACACCAGACAGTGCTCACCATTGTTGCCAGGAATTGGCGGCACAAAGGGGAATGAACCTGTAGCCAGAATTAATTTGTCATAGCCTTCGCGACGACCAGAGGCAGTAACAATTTCTTTGTTTTCAAAATCCAGGCCGACAACTTTATCGCTCAGGATATATTGCACCGATTTTTCATCGTAATAATCCGTGCTGGTCAGCATCAGATCTTCAGCGGTAGAACCGGAAAAATATTTGGAGAGTTGTACGCGATCGTAAGCGAGGCGCGGCTCTTCCGAGAAGGTGATTACCTGGTATTGATCCGCGTCAGCCTGATTCACCAGATTGTCGATAAATTTATGGCCAACCATGCCGTTGCCAACAACAATAATACGCTTCTTCATACACTGCCTCACGGTCGTAAAATTTTTTGTATTAACTAATTTGGAAAAACGTTTTCACATCAGGGCTTTTATCAAGCCAATAAGCACTGAGGCTCAGCCGCGTGGGCTTCAACAGTTGCCTGTAATTTTTCGCGCATACGCACCACTTCACCGACAATAATCAGCGCTGGTGATTGCACTTGCTCGCGGATGACAGCCGCCGGAAATTCACTCAGGGAAGAAATAATATTGCGCTGATCGGCACGGCAACCATTTTCGATAATGGCCACCGGAGTATCCGCAGCCAAACCGCCCGCCAACAATTTGGAAGAAATTTCATCGGCACGGGTCAAGCCCATGTAAAACACCAGGGTGTGTTTTAATTGCGCGAGCGCATCCCAATTCAGGTCGAGGCTTTTTTCAGCGTGACCCGTAACAAAGGTACAGCCCTGTGACAAACCGCGATGGGTTAAAGGAATATCGGCATAAGTACTGCAACCGGATGCAGAGGTAATACCGGGAATCACATCGGCCTCAATACCGGCGCTGCGCAATTCCAACAGCTCCTCGCCGCCGCGACCAAACACAAAAGGATCACCGCCTTTAATACGGCAAACGTTTAAACCCAACTTTGCCTGGTTAACCAGCAATTGGTTTAAATCTTCCTGGGCAATACTGTGTTTGTTTTTCGCTTTGCCCACGTAGAAAGAAGGAATGTTTTTGGGGAAGAGCGCGCGAATCTCGGCACTCACCAGGTAATCGTAAAAAATCACGTCGGCAGAGTTGATCGCACGCATGGCTTTTACGGTGAGCAACTCGGCATCACCCGGGCCAGCACCTACCAGCCATACTTTTCCAGCGCGATTTTTCTTGCTGTAGTCATCGCCTTTTTTAGCTGAACCATCACCACCTATACGCGCTTTCAACATCGCCGAAGGAAGGATTTCTACATTAGCTTTAAGGAAATTGATCATGGCAACACCTGCGTTTTGATTACGCAGGGGTAATTGCAAGGCAAATGCCAGAACGCAAATATCACCAAAAAATAATTTTTATTTTATTTAAATCAATAAGTTATGAATGCCATTCAGAACCAATCCAGCCATCGAGGGAATTCGAGGCAACCCCCATAAAATCACTTTGTGTTTTTTGTTGGTGCAATACCGCACCAATTGACAGCAAAAATGAATTTTTCATTTTCATTAAAACGCACCAATAAAAAACAAAATGATGGTGCACATCGCACCACAAAAAAACATTAATGGTTTTTTGAGGTGTTTTATCGCCGATCGCTTATCCTGCAAACCAAAGAAGGATGAAAAAAAGCTCACTAACGCCACCCGACAAAGGTGTAAAATTTGAAAAATCACCATTTTGGAACAAGCTTTTTGCTGTCATCCGACCAAGACCAGAGGTTTCTGGCCGCGGGTTTGCAAGGCTCTGGTAAAGTCAGGGGAAAATACCTTGAGCCAACCCCGGGGCGGGGTTAGAGTGCCTCCCAGCCACTTAATGAGAGCGCCCTCCAACCACTGGATAAAGAACTCAGGATTTCCTCCTATATATGCAACTGATCGATAGCTTCGGCCGCACTGTCAACTATGTTCGCCTGTCAGTCACTGACCGTTGCGACCTGCGCTGCGTTTACTGCATGGCCGAGGAAATGACCTTTTTGCCGCGTACCGAGGTACTCAGCATTGAAGAGTTCACCAGCCTTGGGCGCACCTTTGTAGATCTCGGAGTGACCAAGCTGCGTATTACCGGAGGGGAGCCACTGGTCAGGCGCGGTACCCTGGAACTTCTCCAAAACCTGGGGCAATTGAACGGCCTGAGGGAACTCTGCCTCACCACCAATGGCACTCACCTGCCTCAATATGCGCAAGCCATCCGCGACGCCGGGGTCAAGCGCATCAATATCAGCCTGGATAGCATCAACCCGGAACACTTTCGCCAGCTCACCCGCTTTGGCGACCTGAATCAGGTTTTAGCCGGCATCAAAGCCGCGCAACAGGCAGGGCTCAAGATCAAACTCAACTGTGTTGCCCTCAAACATTACAATGCCGATGAAATACCAGAGCTGGTGCAATTTGCACTGGATGAGGGGTTGGATATCAGCTTTATCGAAGAAATGCCGCTCGGCAAAATCAGCGAGCACGGGCGCGCCGCTGAATATGTCAGCAGCGACGAATTGCGCAACCAATTAAGTCGCCGCTACAAATTGCAACCGCAGGAAAACTCACACGCTGACGCCGGCCCATCGCGCTATTGGCAGGTGGATGGATTTAATTCGCGTGTTGGTTTTATCTCACCCCACTCGCACAATTTTTGCGGCAGCTGCAATCGCGTGCGCGTCACTGCCACTGGCCGTTTGTTATTATGCTTGGGCAATGAACACAGCGTGGATTTGCGCCAGCAACTGCGCGCCGAAAATTATTCAGCAGCTGCACTGCGCGAAACTATTGTTAATGCCATGCACCACAAACCGGAAAAACATTTTTTTGATTTACATGAAGAGCCGCAAATTGTGCGGTTTATGAATATGACCGGGGGGTAATAAAATCCCCTCCCGACCTCCCCTTTTTCAAAGGGGAGGAGCAACTCCCAAACAACGATAGATTAATACTTGAAAAATGTGCCTTCGTTTTAACTCGCGAACGGCTTTTTTGAATAGCTTCTCCCCTTTGAAAAAGGGGAGACCGAGAGGGGATTATGTCAGCCCAAAAAGAATTCGAACCACTCAACATTTGCGTACTCACCGTATCCGATACGCGCAATTTCGAAACAGATACCTCCGGCCAAAAATTGCAGGATTTATTAACTACTGCTGGCCACGAACTGCATGACCGCAAATTGGTGAAGGATGACATTTACCAAATTCGCGCGGTGGTTTCCAACTGGATTGTGGATACACAAGCACAAGTGGTGCTGATTACTGGCGGCACCGGTTTTGCCGGACGCGATTCCACAGTGGAGGCAATGACACCGCTATTTGATAAAACCGTGGTGGGTTTTGGTGAATTATTTCGCCAGGTTTCTTACGAGGAGATCGGCACGTCTACCATTCAATCGCGCGCAACAGCGGGGCTTGCCAATCGCACGCTGATTTTTTGTCTGCCGGGTTCCACCGATGCATGCAACACGGCCTGGACCAAAATTATCGAAGCACAACTCGATGCCCGCAATAAACCCTGCAATTTTGTTGGTCAATTGCGCATTCCAGCTTAAGGCCCTGGCCCGATGAGCGAGAAAAATAACAATAGCGGCGCGCGCCTGAAAATCCAGGCGCGCTTGATGCTGGATGACGAAATTGCCTTTGGCCCCGGCAAGGCAGATTTGCTGGATGCGATTGCCGCAACCGGTTCTATTTCTGCCGCTGGCAAACAATTGGGGATGAGTTATAGGCGCACCTGGTTATTGGTCGATGCGATGAATCGCTGCTTTGCGCAGCCATTGGTGGAAACTGCCACCGGCGGTGTACAGGGTGGCGGCACTCGCCTTACAGATTACGGCATAGATGTATTAACACGCTATCGCCAATTGCAGAGCGACATCCAAACTATTAGCGCACAACACTTTCCTGAATTTAAACCGTTGTTGCGCAAAAAACCTGTGCCCCCTTCCAGCTGATTAGCAATCGGGAAGCAAAGTTCCATCACGCACCACAAAGCGTTGCGACGTTAAAAACTCCAGTTCACTTAATGCATGAGTGACATAAATCATCGGTATTTTACATTCAGCGTAAATGCGCAAAAAGAATGGCAGTATTTGCTGCTTCAACCGCTCATCTAACGCGGATAAGGGCTCATCCAATAACAGCAATTCTGGCGAATAAAGCACTGCCCGCCCCAATGCCACACGCTGTTTTTCACCGCCAGATAATTGCGTCGGCTTGCGCTCCAGCAATGAACCAATCTCCAATAATTCCACTATGGTATTCAGTGAAAAATGACGCTGATCAGATGAAATATTGCGATAACCATAAAGCAAGTTATTGCGCACCGACAAATGCGGCAACAGCTGACCATCCTGAAATACCAAACCGATATGGCGTTGGTGTGGTGGAATCCAAATGCGCGCCTTTGTATCACACAACACTCGCCCATTTAGCACAATGCGCCCCTGCTGTATTTTTAACAAACCCGCAATCAACGAAAGCAATGTCGTCTTACCGCTGCCCGATGCGCCCAATATACCGGTAATGGACGCATTAAAATTTTGATGAATACGCAAAGATGAGCTTTCGCGCTGAAAATAGCAATCCAGTTCAAGCACGCCGAACCCCCAACCATCGCTCCGCCCTTTGGGTCAAAATATTACTCAGCAATAGGGAAAAAAAAGCCAAGCCCAAACAAATAAAAATCAACCGCATTGCAGCTGAATCGCCATCTGCTTGATGAGTAGCAGAATAAATCGCAAGGGGCAGCGTGCGGGTTTCACCGGCGATATTTCCAACAAAGGTAATAGTCGCACCAAATTCACCGAGCGAGCGACTAAATACCATAATCGAACCGATTAAAATACCGGGCAACATTAACGGTAAGGTGACGGTATACCAAACTTTAACGGGGCTTGCACCGAGCGTGCTGGCCGCCAACTCCAAGCGGCGATCAATCATCTGCACCGATAATTTTGCCGCTTGCACCATGAGCGGAAAGGCAATCACAGCCGATGCCAAAACAGCACCTTTCCAGTTAAAGGCAAACTCAATATTGAAATGGGTTTTAAGCCACTGCCCCACAACACCTTGCGAACCAAAAACCACCAGCAGCAAATAACCCGGCACATAGCCAAAAGGCTTGCGCATCAGGACCGGCATTTTTGGTTAATCCGCCGGGATACACAATAGGCAAATGGCTTGCTGCCGGGAAACTCGCCACCACAGTGACTTTTTTGCTCAGTTGCGCATCGGTTTTGTACACAATCCCCAGGGCGCATTCACCGCGCTCAACAAACGCCAGGGCTGTGCGCACATCCTCAGTGCCCACCAAACGTGGTTGGATTGAATCCCACCAATCAAAATAGCCTAAGGCTTGCTTTGCATATTTTCCTACCGGAACATAGGCAGGATCACCGGTACATAATTTTCCGGTAAAGCTGTTCGCTAGATTAGCGTTCTTATTCAAACTAATTGCCGGTGTACGACTCAGCGGCGCAATTAATACCAATTCGTTGGTTAATAATTCCACGCGTGTTTTTGCATCCAGCAGGTTGCGCGTCTGCAAATAATCCGCCCAATCTTTGTCGGCAGAAATAAACAACTCCGCCGGTGCACCATTTTCAATTTGCTTGGCCAAGGTTGATGAGCCGGCAAATGACGTTTTGATGTGTGTATCCGGGTGAGCCTGCTGGTAGCTCTTGGCCACCTCGGTAAGTACATCGGTCAGACTCGCCGCCGCATAAACCTTTACTTCACCGGCTTGCGTAAAACCCGCCATCGCAACAGCACAGATAAACATGCCTTTTTTTAGTGTCCCAATAATTGCTCGCACAGTTAGTTATTCCTACGCAAAAGTATTTATAACGTCATTTTATGTTCGATATATATGTTTGTATACAATGATATTCTTTGCCACTATTCTCGCTACTTCGGTAAATGTTTCATAGGGTGCGCACCAGACCTCCAGAACCAAGTACTCGCGGGATATAGAAGGCAGCTGCTGCGACAACAAAAATCTTGATGCGCCGCAATTGTGAGTGCAGGTGGCTTTTTAATCCCACCCACGGTGAGACAGGCCTGGTGCATACACTTTTACAATTTGCACCAGCACCATGCAATGCTGATTTTTTATGCTTCATTTTGGTGATCATGCATTGCTTTTTTGAACGACTTCTCTCTTTTTTTATCTTTTTTATCATAAGAAGTGACAACTTTTAGTCATTTTGTAGAGAACTCGTAAAGATCTTTTTACTGGCAAGCATATTGCTAAATAGCAGGTACAAGGCGCACATCACCCCAAATTTCTCGCCCTGTCTATTGTTTTAGCTTGGTATTTCAAGCTGTTATTGGTTGCACCTTCGAGTCAAGTGTCATGAATCAATTGTTATTGCACACAGCGGTACCTTCGCTACTCGCTGCTATGGATGCATTGACCCTGGAACCGGATTTTCAGTTATTTTTCAAAAAAGCCGCTGCAGCGGTGCGCAATTTATTGGGCGCCGACGGTACTGCATTAATTTTATTGGATGAAGACACCCAAACCTTTGAATACAAATTATTTGAAGGTGAGCACCAACATTTATTGGATGCTTTCAAAGGTTTTCGTTTTTCAGCAACCCACGGTATTTCCAGTCGGGTACTGGCCAGTAAGACCAGTATCTTCACGCGCAATTACCCAGCGGCACCCGATGCCATGCCACAACTGGTCAGTGCCGGTTTGCAATCCAATCTGGTCATTCCATTAATTTCATCCGATCAAGTATTGGGAGTACTCGCTTCTTCCTGGTTTAAGCACACCAATTCCATCGCCAATATTTCGCCGCAATTGCTGACGCTGGCCGAACGTATTGCCAGCCAGATTGCCGTGGCTTGCCATCGCGAAAAACTGGAAGCGCAATTGCGCTCACTGGTGACCATTGATCCGCTTACCAAATTGCTAAATCGCCGCGGCATTCTCGATTGCCTGGAAAACAGTTTGGAAATGTTACATAGATACAACCGCCCTTTTGCCTGTTTTTTTATTGATGTGGATGGATTGAAATCTGCCAATGACCACTGGGGGCACGAAACCGGCGATTTATTGTTGCGTGATCTCGCCCAGCGTTTATCCGATGTGGTACGCAAGGGCGATCAAATTGGCCGTTTAGGCGGTGATGAATTTTTAATTATTGCCGAGTGCGATGAGCACCATATCGACATTCTCGCCAAACGTTTTTTACAGGCGCTGCGGATTCCCTACGGTAGCGGGCGCAAGCGCGGGCGCTTAAGCGGCAGTATTGGTGTAGTAATAGCGCCGCAAGATGGAGTAGATGAAATTAATTTGTTGCGCAAGGCCGATGCCGCCATGTACATCGCCAAAAGCGAGGGAGGTGACCGATACCAGCGCGCATCTATCAAGGCCGATTTACCGCAGGACACACAAATTTCGATTGTCGATGTAGAAGGCGCACTGGAGCGCAATGAATTGCAATTGTGGTATCAGCCCATTTGCCAACTCAGCGATTTGCATCTGATTGGTTTTGAAGCACTGCTGCGCTGGTGCAAACCGGACGGCGAAATTGTCAGTGCCGGCCCCCTGATCCAAGCCTTTGATTCTGCGCGCGGCGACCTGGAGTTTCGCGTGGGCAATTGGGTCTTGCGCGAAGCCGCGCGGCAATGGTGTTTATGGCACAAATATGCAATCACGCCCGATATCCATATCAACATTTCGCCACGCCATTTTTTGCATCCCACTTTTTTAAATGAATTGCAAAATATTTGTGCCGAATATTCTGATTTTGGTCGTGCACTGATTATTGAAATTACCGAGACTGCGATGCTGGAAGATCTGGAACGCGCCAAACGCATTATGCTGCGCTGTCGCGATTTGGGAGTACGCATGGCGGTAGACGATTTTGGTACCGGCTATGCGTCGCTGACCTATATCAAACGTTTACCGCTGGATATTATTAAAATTGATCGCTCATTTGTAGCAGAATTGCCGGGCAACAAAGTGGATTGGGACATCACCAAAGGCGTTGTCTCTATTGCGCATGCACTGGGACTATCGGTGGTGGCGGAAGGCGCGGAAGAATTTGAGCAAATTGGTAGCTTGCGCGAATTGGGCTGCGATCAAGTGCAAGGCTATTTTATTCATCGCCCCATGCCCTTTAATGATGCCAATGACTGGCTGGCTAAAGCATCCGCCCAATCACACGAAAAAAAGTCCGCGGATAAATTTCACCGCGCTGTGAACACCGGCAATGTGCAACCGGTGAATCATTGGACACTGGCAGCCGCGACGCGGGTGCAGCAGGAATATTTTGATCCGCGTTTTACGCTTTCAAATAACTGCCGCAACCGCTCGGCCTAAAAACAAGTTAATAGTGCACTGGCAGGCGACGCAACATTGCCTGGCGTGCGCTGATTAATTCCTTGTAGGTTTGGATCATGGTGAAGTTCACCTGGTTGCCATTGAGTTTTAGCTCGGCAAGTTGACGTTCGTAATCGGAGATTTCGCGGATTAATTTATCGCGCATCAAATCGGAGCGGCTGGTATTGAAATCGGCTTTCAAATTTTTGTTTTGCTTTCTCATTAAAATACTCCCTAAGAACCTGTGACTGGAAATAGCAGCATTTCATATACTGCGTGTTGTTCGACTCTTGCTTTCATGTACAACAGCGCCAAACCAATGTGCTGTTGTAATTGAAAGACTAGACCAGATAATTCTGCTCAAGGTTCAGTCAAATTAGAATATTTTATTCTCGGAAGCTTATAACTTTGGTTATAAAACAAGCTGCTTTGCCGCGCGCTTTACGTGTTGAAATGTTATGAAGGCAGGATAAAAATGTGCGCCGGATCTACTTAACTAACCAACTCTTCTAAGCCAAGCAACCACTCCCAACAAAAACTTTTATCACCCAGTGCATAAAAGTGTGGATTGAGCATATCCTCGCCGGCGTTGTAGCGCAGCGGTACCAAATCGCGCGACTCGCTTGGCTCAGCGCAAACAACCCGGCCACCGGCAGCTTCCAATACTGCTTGTGCTGCCGCTGTATCCCACTCCGATGTAGGCGCAAGACGCGGATAAAAATCGGCCTTGCCTTCGGCGATCACACAAAATTTCAGGGAGCTGCCCGCATTGGTAGTTTCAACCGAGCCAGCCCAGCGGGATTTCACGCCCTCCATCAAATCCACTGTCGCCTGGGTTCCGTGGCGGTGACTGAGCAATACCGTAAATGGCTGATGGCTGGCATAGCGTTCGCCCATACTGCGCACATGAATGCGCTGGGCATTTTTCCCCTGTTGGTATTTCCAGGCCCCCAGGCTGGCGATCTCACGCGCATCCAAAACTCCCAGGTACGTGGTATCTGTCGCCGGCACGTGTACCACACCTAAAATCGGGCGATTGTGTTGCACCAGAGCGATATTCACGGTGAATTCGCCATTGCCGGCAATAAACTCCTTGGTGCCATCGAGTGGGTCAACCAACCAAAAATTCTCCCACAAGCCACGATCAGCAAACTCGGGCACATCCGCTTCTTCCGAAATAATTGGCAAGGGCAGGATACCCGGCAGCTCGGCGGCGATCAGGTTATTGGCAGCCAGATCCGCAGCCGTCAGCGGTGATTCATCGGTCTTGTGTTGGATATTGTAGGTATCCCGATGAGAGTAAATCGCCATGATTGCATCCCCCGCGCGGCGAGCGAGCTCAACCAGTTGGGCAATCATATCGGGGCTAATCGGGTGGGTCATGACAAATCCTTAGTTAGTGGGCGTAGCGGGTTCAAGCAGGTTTCCCGCCAACCACTCACGCACCATGAAAAGCGCGGCAATGCTGCGGCCTTCACATACATCAGCGCGGGCAATCAGCTGCATCAACTCCGCCAAGGGATAGGGAACAACTTCAATCGGCTCAGGTTCATCACCCTGCAACCGCTCGGGATATAAATCCCAGGCAACCACAATGTTAATCCCATGCTCCATATAGGAGGGCGAGAGATTGATGCGCTTGAGGAATTTTAGCTGGCGCGCACCGTAACCCACCTCCTCTTTCAACTCGCGATTGGCCGCCTCCAGCAGGGTTTCCCCCTGGTCGATGGCACCTTTGGGCAGGGCGAGGTGGTAATCCTCCAGGCCAACCGCATATTCACGCACCAAAAGCACCGTATCGGCATCGAGCAAGGGTACAATAAGCACCGCGCCCGGCCCGCCGGAGCAAAGCTTTTCGTAGGTGCGCTCTTCGCCGTTGCTGAAACGCAAGTGGATTTCGTCGGCGCGAAACAGCCGGCTGCGCGCCACTGTCGCACGCTTTAAAATACTGGGCTTAACAGGCATAGGTTGTCTTTAGGCTGATAAATCGTGGTAGAGATGATTTTATGATTAATTGGGACTCAATAGATACAGTCATGTTGGATATGGATGGCACTTTGCTGGATCTCCATTTCGATAACTATTTCTGGCTGGATCACCTGCCCCAACGCTACGCGCAAATCCACAATGTGGATCTGGCAGCCGCGCGTGACAAATTGAGCGGTGAAATCCGCCACTACGAAGGTACTTTGCAATGGTACTGCCTGGAGTTTTGGTCCAAAGCGCTGGATCTGGATATCCGCAGCCTGAAAGAAGAAGTCAAACACAAAATCCAGATTCGCCCTTACGTCGGCGAATTTTTAACGCGCTTGCGCAAACTGGGCAAAAAGGTTTTGCTGGTCACCAATGCACATCCGCAAAGCTTGTCATTGAAACTGGAAGTTACCCAAATTGATCAATGGCTGGATGTGGTTGTGTCCTCGCATCAATTTAACGAGCCGAAGGAATCGCAAAAATTCTGGCAACAATTGCAAGCAGCTGAAGGTTTTGACCCGGCGCGCACCTTATTTATTGATGACACCGCGCGCATTCTGGATTCTGCACAGCGATTTGGTATCAAACATGTTCTGGGCATTCACCAGCCCGATAGCCAGATACAACGCCGCATGGAACAACACCCGGCGATTTATCACTTCGATGAAATTATGCCGCCCTCAACCGATGAAGTAATTGCCCATGGCCAAGCAACAAAATAAACAACCACTGGATGAAGACGATGACGATAGAGTTCGCATCGACAAATGGTTGTGGGCCGCGCGTTTTTTTAAAACCCGCAACCTCGCCAAAGAAGCCATCGACGGCGGCAAAGTGCATTGCGATGGCCAGCGCGTAAAGCCCAGTAAAGAAGCGATCATTGGCCTGGAATTAACCATTCGCCAACACTGGGATGAAAAAACCGTCATCATCAAAGCGCTCTCTGACCAACGTCGCGGCGCACCGGAAGCGGCGTTGCTGTACGAAGAAACCGAAGTCAGCAAAGAGCTACGCGAAAAACGCGCCGCAGAACGCAAAGCCGGACTGGGCGCTTTTATTATCAGCGATCACCGCCCCAACAAAAAAGAACGCCGCCAGATTCACCGTTTCCAGCGTATTAATATACTGGGGGAAGAGGATTAATTTTTTAAGGAGAAAGTCATGGATGTGAGTAAATTATTGATTATGAGTTTGTTAGCCACCGCAATGAATTGCACCGCTGAGGTTTATCGCTGGGTCGATAAAAATGGCAAGGTACATTTTACCGATCGCAAACCAGCAGCTGATGCGGAAAACATCACTGAAGATGTAAAGTCACAAAATATCGATACCAGTAGCGGCGAGTTACAAAAATTAACTTCCATGCGCGAGCAGGAAGAAAAAGAGAAGCAGGAAAAAATGCAGCAGGAGCTACAAAGGCAACAACAAGATAAGGATGAACTGGCAAAACTGAATCGCCCGGTTTGTAAAAAAGCCAAAGAGAGATTGCAAGACATTAGCGGCTATATCGTTTTCACCAACGAACAAGGTAGAGCCGTTACAGTGACAGAAAAAGAGCGCCAGCAAAAGGTTGCTGAGCTCAAGCAAGACATTAAAAAATACTGCAGTGATTAGCAGTCTACTGAAAAAGCCCTATTGCGACAGCCACTGCAAATTAACACTGCAGTGACAGCGAAAATAGTTTTTCAGCAGCCTGCCAGTTTTATATTTAAAGGTTATCTATGCCCAGTAATGATTTGCTCCACCGTTTTCTATTTGATGACTGCGATATTCGCGGTGAAATTGTCACACTCAGCGACAGCTATCGCGACGTACTTAGCCACAATCAACAAGTACCCGCTATTCGCCAATTATTGGGCGAATTCCTGGCGGCAATAGGCCTGCTGTCCAGCACATTGAAGTTCGATGGCAAAATTATTTTGCAAGCGCGCGGCGACGGTCCCATATCCACCATTATGGCCGAATGCAATCACCACAATAGTTTGCGCGGCATAGTACGCATTAACGACGAAGTGGAATTAACCGAAGAACTTGCCCTGCACGGCACCATGCAACAACTGCTTGGCAATGGTGTGTTAGTCATTAGCATTGAGCCACAACGCACCCAAAATTTTGAAGGCAAGCTGGAACGCTACCAAGGCATAGTCCCTATGGATGCGGAAAATCTCGCCGGCTGCCTTGAGCATTATTTCCAGCAATCGGAGCAACTGGCCACGCGTTTGTGGTTTGCTGCTGATGACAACTCGGCTACCGGCTTTTTAATTCAGGCACTGCCGCAGCAGCTGAATACCAACCCGGATGATAACCGCGATAAATGGGAAACTATTATTACCCTGGCGGAAACCATCACCCGTGAAGAGCTGCTGGAACTGGATCATCCCACTGTGCTCTACCGTTTATTCAACGAACAGCCAGTGCGTATCTTTGATCCCAAAAAATTGCACTTTGCCTGCAGCTGTTCCAAGGAGCGTTGCGCCAGTGCGTTACTAACCATCGGTAAAGATGAAGTGGAAGAATTATTAATCGAGCAAGGCAGTATCAGCATCGATTGCCAGTTCTGTAACCAGCACTACCACTTCGCTGCCGATGAAGTACGTAAATTGTTGGGCGGGAATGTATTGCATTAATGCTGTCACCCCGGAATTTGGATCGCGTCGATTAGGACAATTCATCTATGACCAATATTATCCACCACTATCAACCTGTAGCTACTAAATTTTCAGCCTGGGTTGAGAGTGTGTGGATGGTAGAAAATCTCGACACGCAAGATAAACCCGTTATTGCTTTACCCGATGGCCGTATCGATATTCATTTTTTTAGCACTGCGAACGAGCCGTTTCAAACCTCTTTAGCGGGAATAGATACCCAGGCGAGCAGCGCAGAAATCCGTGCTAACTCCCAGGTGTGTGGGATAGGTTTTTATCCACTGGCTGCAGAGTATTTACTGCAAACCCCGCTGAGTAAATTGCTCAATGGCCGCGCCGCCCTTCCCCAGGGTTTTTGGGATATTACCGAGCAAGACACGCGCAATTTTGAAAATTTTAAACACAAGGTTTTCACCCGGCTAGCCAAGCTCGATGCGAAGGAGGTAGATCCACGCAAGTTAACAATGTTTGCCGCGCTACATCAAAGACAGGGGCAAATAAGTGTTGCGGAATTGGCAGAACACTGCCATTGGAGCAGCCGCCAAATTAACCGCTACTTTAACCAATGGCTCGGGTTGTCGGTCAAAGCTTACAGTTCCATCCTTCACTTTCGCGCTTCGTTTCCCCTATTAAAAAACGGTAAGCTTTTCCCCGAGAGCGACTTCACTGATCAATCCCACTTTATAAAAGAAATTAAAAAATACTCCGGCCACACACCAAAACAGTTATATAAAAATCAGGATGACCGATTTATACAATTATCAATATTGAAATAGCCCTATGCTAGCCTCCATACTCGAAGGAGGCTTAATGTCCAGCGTAATTTACTCCAAAAAAATTGCTCTATCAGTGCCCGCTTACAGCACCATCATAGCCCTGATGCTCCAATTGCATCTATTAGTTTGCCTGTACTGCTCTGGCCTTTTATCGAGCCATCCCTATTAATTAGCAATCGCTGATTACCTATTATTAAGAGTTATCTATGAACCAAACAACTTCACCAGCATTCAGCACTTATCAAAAACGCATTTTATTATTAATGGCGCTGATCCAATTCAGCATTATTCTCGACTTTATGATTATCTCGCCCATTGGCGACATCCTCATGAAAACCTTATCAATTAGTACTACCCAATTTGGCCTGGTAGTGTCGGCCTATGCCTTTAGTGCAGCCATCGCCGGCATAATTGCCGCCGGCTTTATGGATAAGTTTGATCGCAAAAAATTATTCCTCTGGTTCTTTAGCGGATTCATCCTTGGCACCCTGGCATGTGCGCTTAGCCACAATTATTGGCAGTTAGTTTGCGCGCGCGTTATCACCGGTATTTTCGCTGGAGTATCCAGCGCAGCATTGTTTACCCTGGTGATAGATATATTTGCACCGCTACAACGTGGCCGTGCCATGGGTATGGTGCAAATGGGTTTTGGTGTGAGTCAGGTGGTAGGCATTCCACTGGGGCTTTTTATTGCAACCCATCTGGGCTGGGAGTTTACGTTTATTGCAATCGTTATTCTGACCTTGGGTATTTTATTAGCAACCGGATTGATCATGCAGCCAGTAACCGCGCACCTGGCACAACAAGACGGCAGGCATCCATTTGCCCATTTTCTTAAAGTGCTTTCTCGCTCCGATTACCGCACCGGATTTGCCGCAGTCATGTTTTTATCCATCGGCGGCTTTATGCTAATGCCGTTTACTGCACCCTTCCTAATTAATAATGTACAAATCACTGCCGAACAATTACCGCTAATTTATTTAAGTACTGGCCTGCTTTCACTGGTGGCTATGCCGTTAATCGGCAAGTTAACCGATCACTATAATCGCTTTACCATTTTTACGATTGGCTCACTCGGTGCGGTGTTAATGGTATTTATCTATACCCATCTTTCCGCAACGCCACTCTGGCTGGTCATCCTTATTAACATTCTATTATTTACTTGCATACTCAGCCGTATGACCCCCGCAATGGCCCTCAATTCTATGGTTGCCAACCCGGAAGATCGTGGCGCCTACATGGCAATATCCAGTTCACTGCAACAAATTGCCGGAGGCCTGGGTGCATTTATTGCGGGCTTGGTAATAGTGCAACAGGATGCGCACAGCCCTATACAACATTTTGATTGGCTGGGTTATCTCGCTATGGGAATTTTTATTGTGTGTGTATTTTTAGTGGGACGGGTCAATAAACTTTTGGAATCGCGCAAGCTTGCGCATGTACATTAATAACCAGCTAGTTACAAAAACGCCCTCTGCAACAGAGGGCGTTTTTATTTAGATAAACATATCCAACACCAATACACCGATCAGCCCAGCCACACCAATAATCGTTTCCATCAGCGACCAGGATTTAAAGGTGTCTTTCAAACTTAAATTGAAATATTCCTTGTACATCCAGAAGCCGGAATCGTTAACGTGTGAACACATCAAGCTGCCGGCGCCTATGGCGAGCACCATTAAGTTCGGATCAGCGCCGGTCAGTGGAATGATGGGGGCAACAATACCGGCAGCAGTTAGGCCTGCAACAGTTGCAGAGCCGAGTGCGATGCGAATGACGGTTGCGATTAACCAGGCGAGAATGAGTGGATTGATATCGATATTTTCCAGTGAATGCGCAAGCTGATCGCTAACGCCACTCACCACCATCACTTGTTTCAACGCACCGGCACCGGCAACAATTAATAAAATTACTGCAATATCTTTAATTGCATCGCCATAAATCGCCATGACCTTGCTAATACTCATGCCCTGCTTTACACCCAAGGTATAAGTGGCAATCGCCAGAGCCACCATTAATACCAGCATGGAATTGCTAAAAAATTTAGTGATAGGTGCTTCTGCAATGGGCGCAGGCATGGCGTAAACGGCAATGCTGCTCAACGCAATTAATAACACCGGTAGCAATGCAGTGATAAAACTGTTGGCAATGCCCGGTAATTTTTCGGTGGGTAAATCAGTCGGTTTGAAAGTGGCTAGCGGTACGCTGTGAATATTTTTCAGTGTCGACGAAAAAATGGGACCAGCGATAATCATGGTAGGTATTGCTACCAAAAAACCATAGAACAAGGTGGTGCCCATATCGGCACCGAACTGTGGAATTAATGCAACAGGTGATGGATGCGGCGGTAAAAAACCGTGAGTGACTGATAGAGGTGCCAGCAGCGCAATGCCTAAATACACGGCGGGCAATTTGGTTTGATGCATTACTGAGAATACCAGTGGCACCAACAATACAAACCCCACGTTGTAAAACAGCGGAATGCCAACAATAAAACCGGTAAGCATTAACGCCCAGGTAATATAATTTTTTCCGCACCAGCGCATTAAGCTGCTGCTGATTTGCTGCGCTGCACCTGACTCTGCCACCAACTTTCCAAACATGGCCCCCAGGCACAAAATAATTGCCAACGAGCCGAGCATTGCGCCAATGCCCGCTTCGATAGTGCCGGGAATTTTATCCAGCGGAATGCCCAACATAATCGCCGCGCAGATGGACGAAACCAAAAACGCCAGGAAGGGATTAAGTTTTACACCGGTGATTAACACCACCAGAATTAAAATTGCGATAACGACTGCAGCTATGGCCATGGCTTTTCCTTTTTTAATTATTGTAGAGCTAGTAGACCGAGCCTGATTTCTATCGCATCTTTACGACACGCCGTGAACCCATCCATGGGGGCTTGTCGTCGACGTCCCTGTCTCCGACAGTCGTAAAGATGCGATAGAAACCAGCCTCTCAGTACTGTGAAATTAGCACTTGCTCTCTTAATGGATTTCGTTATTTGCTCTGGAACCATCGGAGGCAGGGATGCCGACGATGAGCCTCCATGGATGGATTTACGTCGTGTCCCAGAGCAAATAGCGGAATCCATTGTGGCACTATCTAAACTTAACGTTTAATTTAAAGCTTTCTCGCCCTAAATTTCCGGCCTTTCAATTTACCATCCGACAATTGCTTCAGGGCAGCGCGAGCAATACTGCTATCCACAGCGACGTAAGCCGCAAAATCAAACATATCAATTTTGCCAATTTTCTCAAACGGCAAACCGGCATCTTTGGTGAGCGCACCGATAATATCGCCGGGGCGCAGCTTGTCTTTTTTTCCGCCATCAATATTGAGCGTAACCATGCTTGGCGAGGGTAAGGATTTTTTATCACCTTGAGGCAAGGTTTCAAGATTGATGGACTGCCCCATATAATCTTCCAGGCGATTAATTTTATGTACTTCCTTTTGCACCACCAGATTCAACGCCAGGCCGGATTCGCCTGCGCGACCGGTGCGACCAATGCGATGTACGTGCACTTCGCTGTCGCGCGCCAAGTCCACATTAATCACCGCATCCAAACCTTTGATATCAATACCGCGCGCAGCTACGTCAGTGGCAATTAATACTGAACAGCTTTTATTGGAAAAGCGCACCAGAACCTGATCGCGTTCTTTTTGTTCCATATCGCCGTGCAGCGCCAAAGCACTGACACCTTCATCACGCAGGTAATTTAATAAATCATCACAACCCTGTTTGGTATTGCAAAAGGCGATAGAGCTAGCAGGATGAAAGTGGGCTAATAACGTCAATACCGCCGGGTGAGTTTCATCACTCTCGCGCAATTCATAAAAATGCTGTTCAATCTGCTGCTGATCGTGAATGGTTTCCACCACTATCATTTTTGGATTTTTCTGGCAGCGTGCGCTGATTTTTTTAATATTGTCAGGATAGGTTGCGGAAAATAATAACGTCTGGCGATTTTCATTACAGGCAGCCAGCACTGTATCTATATCATCCGCAAAACCCATGTCGAGCATACGATCTGCTTCATCCAACACCAATTGGTTGATCGCATCCAATTGCAATGTGCCTTTGCGGACATGATCCACAATGCGCCCGGGTGTACCCACCACAATATGCGCACCGCGTTCCAGTGAACCAATTTGCGGGCCAATCGATACACCGCCGCAGAGCGTAAGAATTTTTACGTTATGCGTAAGGCGCGCGAGGCGGCGCAATTCTTTCGCCACCTGGTCCGCTAACTCGCGCGTCGGGCACAACACCAATGCTTGCACACCAAAAAAACGCACATTTAATTTTTCCAGCAGCGCAATACCAAAAGCGGCAGTTTTTCCACTGCCAGTTTTTGCCTGCGCGATAATATCCTCACCGCGCAGGATCAGCGGCAAGCTCTCTGCTTGTATCTGCGTCATCTCCTTATATTCGAGCGATTCCAGATTGGCGAGCATGGCATCGCTCAATGACAATGATGAAAATGAAGAAGCAGACATAAATTCACTCGAAAAAAATAGAAAAAATAATTATAAACGTTTAAGCAGGCCGAGCGTTTTTATTAATGGCAAGGCTTCAAACAATCCGGATTCTTGTGCGAGCTTCCAGATTTCATAAGGCGGGCGACCACCGTCAGCGGGGTTGGGAAATACATCGTGAATGGCGAGCCAACCTCCGCGCTGCACCTGCGGCGCCCAGCAGCGATAATCGTTCAGTGCCGCTTCCATGCTGTGACCACCATCGATAAATACCAGCGACAAAGGGGTAGCCCAAAAGCGCGCGGCGAGCGAGGAGGGAGCAACAATAGGAACCACAGTTTCCTCAAGTTGCGCGCGCGCCAGTGTGTGGCGAAATTCGCGAAAACTATCCATTTTGCCAAAGGCTGCATCGTAAAGTTCGGGATCGTGGTACTCCTCACCCAACTGATGCTCTTCCGAACCGCGATGATGATCCACCGCATACAACACTGATCCCGCTTTTTTACAGGCTGCGCCCAGGTACACAGTGGATTTCCCACAATAACTGCCTATCTCCAGACAGGGGCCACGACTCGCGCTCTGCAAGGCATATTCATACAAAGCCCGACCTTCTTCATTATCCAGAAAGCCTTTGACTGTCTCTATGGCAATTGGCAGCATCATGTTTCTCACTCATAATCGTGAACCGAATTCTAACAGACGCAGGGCTGCCATGCGCCGCAGTAATACACCTTATCTGGTCAAAAAAATCTACAAGACCATTAACCAATGGTATATCACCCGCTTTATCGCCCCGCAATTTGATAGCCTGGGCAGCATTCCAGAGATTGCGCATCCTCGTAGCCTGGTGATTTTTGGACGCAATATTCATCTGGGAAAATATGCGCAGATTATTTGCGCCAGCGATAATTGTGTGCGTTTTACCAGCTGGCCCAGCAAACAGGGTGATGCAGAAATTGTGCTGGGTGATTACTGTTTGATTGCACCTGGCGTGCGCATTTCCGCCGCAAAGTCAATTCGCATCGGCGATAATTGTATGCTCGCTGCGAATGTGATTATTAGCGATAGCGATTGGCACGGAATCTACAATCGCATTCGCCCCTTTCGCTGTACCAAGCCGGTGGTTATTGAGAATAATGTGTGGCTAGGCGAGCGCGTGATTATCACCAAAGGTGTCACTATCGGCGAAAATTCCGTCATTGGCGCTGGGGCAACAGTTACCAAAAATATTCCCGCCAATTGCGTCGCCGCCGGCAACCCCGCGCGCGTGATTAAAACCATTAACCCTAACCGACGCATGTTAAAACGCGAATTATTATTTAGCGATGCAGAACATTATTTTTATAATCAGGATCAGTTGGATAAATATATGCTGGGCAATAACGGCTGGTGGAATTGGTTGAGCAGCTTATGGAAGCCTACGCGACAGGATTAGCCGGCTATTAACAAACATTAACAGGTTACAGAGGTTGATGAGTTACGAGAGTTGATATGCCCAATTTGATTACCCCAATAAATTTGCACAGCTCGCCGATCAGTAATCTTGGGCATTTGGGATTTCGCAGTTTTTTACCGCACCCCTATTTGCAAACCTGGGTACAACGCTATTGGATCGCACGGCAACCGCGTATCCCCGAACAGGGTTTTTTGGAAAAGCTCTATCCCGATGGCGGTACCAATATCAATTTTCGTTTTATTACCAATCAATTACCGGAAGTAAGTTTCAATGCATTCAAAACCCTGAGCACTATGGAGTTTACGGGTAGTGTCGATTTAATGGGTATACGCTTTCATCCCGGCGGAGCCTTTCAATTATTTGGGTTGGATATGTCCGAGCTAATGGGCAATGTGTACGATACCCGGGATCTGGATACCGATATCAACAATCAACAGCTACTGGATTTGCGCGATCAATTAAACAACGCAGACAACATAACCACACGTACTGGCTTGATTGATGATTGGCTACTGCAGCAGGCCGCGCAACGTATGGCACACGCAGGCCCGATACAACAATTGTTCCCGCACTTACCAAATTCTGAAAATTCCATCGAAACCATGAGCGCGCAAGTAAATTTGAGCCGCCGCCAACTGGAGCGACGCTTTCAGCAGGAAGTTGGGTTAACTATGGTGTATGTCAAGCAATTGCAGCAAATTAAAAAGGCTCGCCAGTTAATTAGCCTCAACCCGGAACGTCCGCTGGTGGAAATTGCCCATGAAGCCGGGTTTTATGATCAAGCCCATTTCAATCGCCAGTTCCAGAAAATCAATCAGCAAACACCGGGGCAGTACCGCGATAAAAAACGTGCGCAGAAAAATACTCACCAAGATGCTCACCACCCTTAGCAAGATGTCGCAAATATACAATCCACTTTTGCGCAACAAGGGCATTATGACTCCAACAATCCAACCAAGGAGTCTATTATGAAAGAACGTATTGCCTATCAACAAACTTACAAACTGCAACCTGTACTCGCCAAATCCCTAATTGAAATAGGAGATGCGGCTGCGCAGAAAACCGAACACTCATTGATTCACCTGATCAAACTGCGTGTATCACAGATTAACGGCTGTGCTTTCTGCCAACACATGCATACCAACGAAGCGCGCAAAGATGGTGAAAAACAAGGGCGTTTGGATGTATTGCCGGCCTGGAAAGAGGTCCCCGTATTTTCCGCCCGCGAACGCGCCGCATTGGCCTGGGCAGAAAAACTGACACTTGTCGCCAGCAAAGAAATTCACGATGAAGATTTTGCCGAAGTGCGCGAACAATTTAACGAAGAAGAGATAGTTAACCTGACGTCTGTGATTGTGGCAATCAACGCCTGGAATCGCATCGCCGTTGGCTTTCACTTTCTTCCAGTCATTAAAGATATCTAATCCAAGGGGGTATTATGCTCAAGCTACGCTGGTTTTTATTACTGCTGGCTATTGGCACAGGCGGATTGCAGGCCAAGCCCCTGCAACTCGCCGGACAATACCAGGTATTTGACGGCAAGCCCGTTGACTTACGCCAGATTGTGGGCAAAAAACCGGTGTATATAAAATTCTGGGCCACCTGGTGCCTGGATTGCAGAAAGGAATTACCCAGCTTGCAACAAACCTATGATAAATATCGAGATAAGATTGCTATCTATGCGGTGAATTTAAACATCAACGAAACAGATGAATACATTCGCCGTCTTAAAGAAAAAAACAACTTAACCATTCCGATTGTCATGGATGACAATGGCTCCATCGCCAGTAATTTTCAATTCTATGGCACACCGTTTCATGCGCTCATTAATACGCAAGGTGAAGTGGTTTACACAACTTATAAAGATGACACTGAATTGCAACAGCAATTGCAACAACTCGCCAGCAATCACACACCGACAAAAACTGCAGCAGCAACCACACCAAGCGCTGAAGCAATAAAGCTATTACCGAGAGGTATATCACTGGTTTATTTTTCTGCAACCTGGTGCGATTGGTATATGAAAGATATTCACCCGGAAATGACCAGCAATTGCCTGGCAGCAACGAAATTGGTGAACGATTTACACCAACAATTACCAACAACGCCATTGCAGGCTTATGTCACACATTTATGGACAGAAGAAAAAGATCTGGATGAGTATGTGGAAAAATTTTCCATTCTCTACCCCGTAACTATTGATTCGGATAATCACATCGCACAGCATTACAGCACCAGAGACTACCCCAGCTTGCTGGTATTTAAGGATGGCAAAGAAGTTAAGCGCTTTACCCGCTTTGATACATCTACAGAAATATCCATCAGCATTAGCAAACTGATTGAAAAAAAGTAGCGCTTATAACCCAATAAAAAACGCCGCAGTTTTTTAGCTGCGGCGTTTTTTTGATGGCACTGCGCGACTTAAGATTATAGATCCAACGCGACTCTTAGCAATGCCGCCACGCTAATGCCATCGGTAATCTCACCGCGCTTAACCATTTCAATAGCTTGTCGCAACGGTAATTTTTTATATTCAATGTCTTCTGTTGCTTCCAATTGCTGCTGACCAGGAAATAAATCGCGCGCGACAAATACCACACAAAACTCATCGGTAACAGAGTTGGATAAATGCATGGTCATCAACTCTTGCCAGCTATTCGCTTGCAAGCCAACTTCTTCCTCCAATTCACGCTTGGCGGCGGCGAGCGGGCTCTCACCTTGTGGGCACCCCCCCTCCGGAATTTCCCAGGTGTATTGATTGAGCGTATAGCGACTTTGCTTTACCAGCCAGGTATTACCTTCATCATCAATAGGCACAACACCAATTGCAGTGTTTTTAAAATGCACCACCCCATAGATACCATTAGTTCCTTTCGGGGTAATGACTTCTTCGTGGGAAACTTTGATCCAGGGATTTTCATAAACGGTGGTAGAAGTTTTGGTTTTCCAACCACCGATTTTTTCAGCCAGGTATTTTTCGCTCATAACTACATCTCAGCACTGCACATCAATAATAATTTGAATATCAATAATTACTTTTTAACATCCAGGCGCGCGGATTGTGAGTGAACCCCAGTTTTGGATAATAATCATTAGCCTGCGGCGCAGAGAGCAGCACCAGCATACAATCCGGCGCTGCTTGCGCTTGTGTTAAATCAATTAATTGTTTGCCTATACCTTGTTGCTGATAAGCTTCATGCACGACCAAATCCGCAAGATAAGTGACATACACCAAATCGCTTAATGCGCGAGCAATACCTACCAACTGATTATTGTCCCAGGCAGTGATGACAATATTGGCATTAGCAATCATGCCCTGAAATACTTCGGGCTTATCCACCGGGCGGCGCGCCCCAAGGGTAGAAGATTTATATAAATCAATTACCTGATCAACCTCGAGCGCAGCATTAGTGCGGTATTCAATCGCCATAATAAAAACTCTTCAATGTAAGCGATGCGGATCAAGCTCTACGTGGGTAATGTTTGACCCAAGCATAATGACACGGCCGAAGTAACGATCAGATCCACTGACAGTAAATTCGAAATAAAAAGCACGCCAAAGCGACAACACTCCCCGATCATTGCGCTTGAACCAGAGGCGGCGCAAATACACAGTTTCATCGAGCAATTGCACATCCATTTCCGTACAGCGCCGTTGCGCCGCCGCAAACGCACGCTCTTTCACACGCAGTGCACCACGCCAGTAATATATTGTCAGAATGATCAAAGTCAGCCAGAGAATGGATTGCAAATCGAACATGGAGCGGAAGCCATTGCGGAATATAAAAAGTCATCGCCCGGTTAACCCGGCGAAAATAATTAGCACAGAAAATGCGAAAGCCCAAAACACTAAGGGGCGATTGATTACTCAATCACCCCTTAGTTGAAACTCGCACAGATTAGAGTGGAGTTACGTTTTCCGCTTGCGGGCCTTTTTGACCCTGGGTTACTTCGAAAGTGACCTTTTGGCCTTCTTTCAAGGTTTTACGGCCAGTGCCGTTAATCGCGCGGAAGTGTACGAATACATCGGCACCACCTTCACGCTCAATAAAACCATAACCCTTGTCATCGTTGAACCACTTAACAACACCAGAGACTAGATCTGACATAGTTTCCTCATCTTGCATCTAAAACGTCAGCGTAGCTGACCGAACAAAAAAACCGACTTTACTAAAAGCCAGAGTGAAATAGCTTGAAATAAAGCTATTGCT
>JAGKXA010000267.1 GCA_021151615.1 Cellvibrionaceae bacterium
GTTCTACGAGAACAAGCGCGCCGAAATCCGTTCGCGCCCGCGCCTGATGGTCAAAAGCGGTCAGCAGGCAACAATAGATGTAGGCACTGAGATTCCTACGCTGGGCTCCAGTAGTGGCGTTACCACCGGTGGCTTGGTTGTTCCCCCAAGTATCGCCAACAGAAAAACAGGGGTTCGTCTCACGGTTTCCCCCGTGGTTCACGCGTCCGGCCACGTTGATATAGAGATAGATCAGGAGCTGAGCGAAGCGCAACCGAATGAGAGTAGCGGTATTGATTCGCCGAGCATTTTTAATCGCCAAATTCAAACTACCGTAACCTTGCAGGATGGCGGGTCAATCTTACTGGGTGGTTTAATTTCCAGCTCTAAGTCATTGGGAAATGTAGGGGTTCCATGGTTTGGAAAATTGCCTATAATTGGGCGTCTTCTGCGTGCGGACAACAATTCGTCAGCGCGTACCGAGCTGATGGTCATGATCATTCCCTATGTGATCGATAGTCCTGCAGAGGGGCAAGCTGTCACTAAAAGCATCCAGCAAACCTTCCAGCAACCTGAGTTGTTAGAGGTTTCTGGTTCAACCGCTGTTCAGGTTGACTAAATCACACTCAAAAACGCCGTGATTTAAATCCAAAACCGGGCAAAAGGGTTGGCTTTTAATAACTTAGGCTTGATCTATGGGTTTGAAGCGGTATATTCTTGGGCGGTCTTTAAATCGTGGGATTGCTCTTGCAGACCCAAGGAACCAAGACCAATCAAAATCAACGTTGATTATAAATTCATGAAATAGGAGTTAAACCATATGGTTTCCAAGAAAATTTTATTTATTCGCATCGACCTGACTGGTGGTGCTAAATTCCTGACTGGTGTTAACGCTGCTTCTTTGACCCTGACCGGTAAAGCAAACCCAGCTGACTACACCGTGTCAGTTGGTCAAGGTGGCGCTGCTGGTGACACTTATGTAATTTTCGACGTAACTGCTGTAACTGCTATGACTCAGGCTCAAGACGTAGTGTTGAACTTGGCTGACCTGCAACTGAGCCCAACTGCTGCTTCTGGAATTAGCGTTGCTCATTACAGCACTTCTCCAGCTGCCGTAGCTGGTTCTGCTACCAACACCACTGGCGCTTTGGCAACTGATAGTTACGCTTTCGCAAGTGTTGCTCCTGCATTGACTACTACTATCTCTGCTACTGCAAATACTGCAGATGTAAATGCTGCCACTCCATTTACTCTGTTCACTGGCTCTACTGCTACTGCAACTCTGGGTAACGTGAAGTTTACTCTGGCTGACAACGCAGTTGATGCAACTGGTGCTGCTGTAAACACACTGGCTCAAGTTATTGATGTTGCTGCTGGTAAGTCCAAGCTGGCAATTACTGGTGACCTGAGCTTTATCGGCCTCACTGATGCTGCTACTACTGCTACCAAGTTGACTTTTGGTGGTGTTAACGCTGATGTTGCTACTCCTGCAAGCAGCAAAGTTTCTACTGGCGCTCTGAGCACATTAGGTGCGCAAGCTGTTGGTACTACCTCTGTTCCAGGCGCTGGTAACAACATCATTATCACTGCTAATGGTACTGACGTAATCAGTGCTGGCTCTTACTCTCTGGCTTTCACTCCAGTAGCAATTGCTAACGCAGCATTTGGTGCAACTGCTGCATCAGGTGCGTTGGGTGATATCAAGCGTAACGGTGCTACTGCACAAGTTCCGTACTTGACCACTAACGCTGGCTTGAATCAAAAGCTTGTATTAGTTAACCGTGGCTCTAACGATACCACTTACAGCATTACCTTTACCCCAGAAGCTGGTGTAACTGCTGCTGCTGGCGCTAAAGCAACTGGTACCTTGGCAAAAGGTAAAACCTTGGTATTGAAAGCTAGTGACGTTGTTACTTTGACTGGCGGTACTCGTACTGCTGCTACCGTAGTTGCTCTGGCTCCAGCTGGTGTGATTGACGCAGCTACTCAAACTGTTGTAACTGACACCACTTCAGTTTCTTACGGTTCAAACGACACTGTAAATCTGGACGTTAAGTAATTAACTTCTGATTTAACACTGTTAAAAATAAGGGCGCCTTCGGGCGCCCTTATTTTTTTTGGTTAGTGTAGTTTTGTATAAAGTAAATTTACTTATCAAAATAAAAGTGAAGTCGGAAATTTATGCTTGGCTGTTACAGAACATTTTTAGCGTTGCTAGTTGTCATCCAGCATCTGGGTGGCGCTTCTGTGTTGGGTGCTTATGCAGTATTTGGTTTTTACTGTATTAGCGGCTATTTAATGACGAGAGTGGTTCACGAAGGTTATGGCTACACAGCAACAGGTATTGGCCGTTATTTGTTAAACCGCTTTTTGCGAATATATCCCTTGTATTGGATGTCAGCGCTTTTGTCGATAATAATAATATTGCTTTTTGGCGCTTCAGCGACAAAATCCTTTCATTCCGATATTTTTATACCGCAAACCATCGCGGATATGCTGCGTAACCTGTTTATATTCTTTCCGCAACTTGAGTCTCCCCGGTTAACTCCTCCTGCTTGGGCACTTACCGTAGAATTGTGTTTCTACTTGCTGATAGGCGCAGGAATTTCAAAGGGTAAACGCATTACGCTTTTGTGGTTTGCACTGAGTGTTGGCTATCACCTGTATGCAGCGATAAATAATTACACCTGGGATGATATATATTTCACTGTTTGGGCTGCGTCGTTACCCTTTTCAACTGGTGCGTTTATCTATCATTTTCGCAAGGAGCTGACAAAAATTTTAGACTGGGTGCCTAACAAAATAGTTGTCGGCATACTGTTGTTTGCCTTGCTTCCAATAAATTGGTGGATGGCGTCACAGGGAAATTATGTAAGGGATATCGGGTTTTATATTAATTTCGCGCTTTGTGCGCTCACAATCGCTTATTTGGTAAATGTACAGTCGCTTAATGATGGTCTTTTGAAGATAGACAAAATAATTGGTGATTTGAGTTACCCCATTTATCTTTTCCATTATCAAATTGGCTTCCTAGTCATGGTTGGCTTGGGTTATATGGGGTTTTCCAATTCACGAGGTGATATGCTTTTTGCGATAATATCAATACCTATTATTTTGTTGATTGCTGCGTTAATCGCGCGATGGGTTGAAGTTCCAATAATGCAATTAAGGGCAAAAATCAAAAAAGGCCAGTTAATACAAATTGCTGCGCGCAATACACAAGCTAATGAATAGTCCTGTTGATCAATCAATCGATTACCTGATGGTGCTGCGGGCGCTTAGTGCTATCGCGGTAGTTTTTTGCCATATGCCGTTCACTGCAAGCAGCTTCCTGGGTGTTTCAGAAAATGAATGGTTAAATGGTTTTTTTAACCCCTTTGGCTATATTCCGGTTTTGCTCTTTTTCTCGCTAAGTGGTTATCTTGTCACTTTGGGTTTTGTCAGTGGCAGACACAATGCCTACTCAGTAAAGGGAATTCTTCGCTATTACCGCAGTCGTATATTTCGCATTATCCCACTTTATTATTTTTCTATTCTGATATGCGTGTTGGTTTTTTGGCCTGCTGCTGAAAATAATCTTTCGCGAGTAATTAATCTCCTTTGGTTTGTGGAAAACTATAAGCCAGTGAATGGGATTGTTTTTAATCATGTCTATTGGACAATGCCGATAGAGATGCTTTATTTTTTTATGGCTCCTTTTATCTACCTGCTGATGCGCTGGTTAACAGTGCGAACGGGTGACATTGTTTGTTTGCTGCTAATTTTATCTATTGGTCTTGGGGTATCTCATTTGGCTTTTGCGGGGTTTGAAAAAACGGGTGAGGGAATTTTAGCTACGCGAAAAGACTGGAATTTAGCGGCAAGATTTAATTTTTTTTACAACCTCCCAGCATTTCTATTAGGGGGGTGTTTCGCATTTATTGCTTTCAATCCCAAGAATAAAGCGCGCTTTCGGCAATATAGGAGTTTAATCAAGGTTTTGAGCGTGCTTATATTTCTGGTAATCGCCATCTATTGCAGTGCGCGTGGATTACAGCAGATGGCAGCTGGTGTGGTTAATTATTTTATTGTTTTTGGGCTTATTCCAGCATTAGCGCTTATGGTTTTTGCAGTAGCTGTATTGGGGTTAACACAAACAACAAAAGCAGGTGCTTATGTGGCATGCATGCGGGGAATGGAGCACTTGGGTCTGTTATCATATGGAATATATTTATTCCATATGCCTGTTTATGAAGTAATTACAAAAGCCTTTGGAATGCTAGCTGTTAGTGTTGCCAATGAATGGCTAACGGTTATTGTGTTGATTTCCACAGTAATTTTTTCGCAAGTGACTTATCGCTTTATCGAGCAACCCTTTTTACGCCGGCGCTATGGCGATTCATTGCAAAAGTAAACCTAAATCAGTTTCGGTTATTATTTTATGGCAACTCCTAAAATTCTTATTGCTAGTGTGTATGCCCCTTCCGAGTGGAATGGCCAATGGTATGAATTGCAACAACAGTTTTTGAAGAATACAACGCGGCAAACACCATTCGAATTTGCAGTGCTGTTAAATGGAATAAATAAGAATGAATTACCAGCAGATGCAAATATTATTGGAAAAAATTCTGGTAATACCGGTCATTCTGCGGCGATGCGCCAGTTAGTAGATTTTTTTCGCGCAAGTGAAGGGTTTACGCATTTTTTATTTCTGGATAGTGATTGTTTTCCAATCCATAACGATTGGTTTGAAACCTTAACTGAGCAAATGAGCCAATTTGGTAAACATTTTGCTGCGCCTGTTCGCACGGAAAACCTGGATCGTTTTCCTCATCCTTGTGCTTTTTTATGTGATTCCAAAGGCATGCATGATCAGAGAGTAAATTTTGATATTGGGTATGAAGATACCAATATTTTGGGTGAGCCAGTGAAAGACGTCGGCAATGCAATGCTTCCGCTATTGCCAGAGATTTTGCCCTTGCTGCGCACTAATCTGGTAAATCTGCATCCGGTTGCAGCAGGGGTGTACCATCATTTGTTTTACCATCATGGCGCTGGCAGTAGGGATTTCGGATTTCGAGTGATAAATAAATACGGATATTACGATCACTGGTGGGAAAAAGAAAATGATACTGTTCTTGCTGAGCAATTGCGTAGTATGCTCTTCAAAGACCCGCATGGCTTTTTAGCTTTGCTCATGAATCCGATAAAAATACCCCCGGCTTGATTGATATGCCGTTTGCTGCAGTAGATATTCAACCGTTGAAGTCCTTTGGGGTCATTTTCTACCGCGACTTCCAGGAGTACACCGGCGGCCATCAAAAGGTCGCTGACTATTTCCAGCATCTAAAAACTTCTGTGGATTTCTCACCGCATATCAGTTTTTCGCCGCTATCAAAATGGGATGTAACAAACCCCTGGTTTCCTGAGTATCAACAACAGTCTGTTGAATATCTACCGGCTAATTACGATTACGCTTTTCTCGCAGGAATGGATTGGCAGGCGTATCTCAATGCGAATCCACCGGCAAACCAGCCGATCATTAATTTGATTCAGCATGTACGCCATGCAGATCCTGCGCAGCCAATGCATGCTTTCTTAAAGCAGAAGGCGGTGCGTATCTGTGTGTCACGCGAGGTAGAGGCGGCAATCCTCGATACGGGTTTGGTGAATGGTCCTGTATTTACTATTGAGAATGGCATTGATATTCAATGCGCTATGCAGAGCTGACGATAGTGCCGGATTGTGTAGGTAATCGCAGTTTCTGCCACAACCGCCAAAATTGTTTATTTCCCGCGTACAATACCCATGCGCTGGTGGCAGCGGTGACTGAGGCGTTAAGTTTGCTGCAGCAGCCCGAACAGCTAAACATTTTTAAACGGAATTGTGCGCAAACCCTGGCGTATCATTCGCTGGTGCGTGAGCGTGCACAATTTCTCGATCTGATACGGCAACTGGATAGTATCTGGGCATCTATCTGATCTCGACGAACGGACCAGGCTTTTGACTGCAAACACAATCTTACTCACTGGCCTGCCGCGCGCAGGAACCACCCTGAGTTGCCATATCCTCAATAATTGCCCTGCAACGCTTGCGCTGCATGAACCTATGAAGCCGGGTGATTTTGAGCCTGCTGCTGGTACTGATGCAGCCCTATTGCGCATCCAGCGATTCGCCGAGGCAACCCGGCAGCAAGTGTTGTATGACGGTAAAGCCCTGAGTCAGCAAAAAGATGGCGCTGTGCCGGAAAATCCGGTTGCCGCCAATGCGGTTGCTGGCGGTTTGCGCCCTATGGATGTCAGCCTTGGTGTGATCGATGTCAGCGCGCGTGCATTGCCCGCGGATTTCACCCTGATTATCAAGCACAACGCATTGTTTACGGCGTTGTTACCCGAGCTTGCCGCGAGCTTCCCAATGTATGCGATTGTACGCAACCCCTTGGCGGTACTGGCCAGTTGGAACCTGGTGGATTTGCCGATCAATAAAGGCCACATTCCGGCCGCCGAACAGTTTGATCGCAATTTGAAAAACACTTTGGCTGTCACGAGCGATCTGCTGGATCGCCAGCTACATATTCTCGAATGGTTTTGTGTGCGGTATTTACGCCATCTAAATGGACGCTGGCTGCGCTACGAGGATTTTGTGAAAGAGCCACTTAGCCTGGTCAATACCCTGGGATTGCCGGCACCGGGTGCATTGATTCCAACACGCGAAAGTAAAAACACGGGTTATGACCTGGTATTGATGGAAAAGCTCTACACGCGTCTCTGCGCATTCGGCGAGGCAATTTGGTCGATCTATCCTCGCGCCCAGGTTGACGAGCTAATGGAAACTATTCGGGCCGGCCAATGAAATCCCTGGACTTTATGATTGTCGGCGTACAAAAAGGCGGCACTACGGCGCTGAGTTACTTTTTGGCCCAGCACTCACAATTAGCGATTGCCGAGGGCAAGGAAGTACATTTATTTGATGCGGCTGATTACTCGCCGCAGTGGAGCCCGGAAGAAATCAATGAGCGTTATTCCGCGCACTTTGTTAATGCATCCGCGCAGCAATTATGGGGTGAGGCTACCCCCATTTACTGCTACTGGCCGGAAATTGCAGCGGAGTTGCAGCGCTACAATCCGGCCCTGAAGTTAATCGTGATTTTGCGCGATCCTGTGGAGCGGGCCATTTCCCAGTATGCGATGGAAAAGGCGCGCGGCGATGAATCCCTGACCCTATGGCTGGCGTTATTGTTGGAGCCTTATCGTTTGTGGCGTGACCCCAGCCGTAAACCGGGAGGTGCACGCCGTTGCCATTCCTATTGCAGTCGTGGCCATTACAGCGTCCAACTGGAAAATTTGCGTCGCTATTTTCCAGCTGAACAAATTCTGGTGTTGGAAAACAGCGAGCTGAATAATCAGCATCAGCCAACCCTGCAAAAAATCTGCGAGTTTCTTGGGGTAACCGCCGATCAGTTGCCGAAACCGGCGAGTATTTTTAGTGGCGATTATGATCGCCGTCGTCATCAGTGGTTGCGTTGGTTGCTGGGTTGCTATTACCGCTTTGCCAATCGTCGCTTGAAAAGCCAGTTAATCGCCATGGGCTATAGCCCCCAATGGCCATGGCTGAGATAATCCCGCCGCTGCTTCTTATAGGGGTCAGTTTTTTTAAAAGGGTTTGATTTATGTCGCAAGGCAAAGCTGTTTATCCATCGTCCAACCGCAAAGGCATAGTGCTAGCCGGTGGTTCGGGTACACGTTTGTATCCCATCACCAAGGCGATCAGCAAACAAATCGTGCCCATCTACGATAAACCGATGATCTACTATCCGCTCACTACCCTGATGCTGGCCGGTATTCGCGAAATTTTAATTATCTCCACGCCGCGCGACTTGCCAACCTACCGTGAATTACTGGGTGATGGCCGCGATTGGGGGTTGGAGATTTCTTATGCCGAGCAGCCATCACCCGATGGTTTGGCCCAGGCGTTTATTATTGGTGAAAAATTTATCGGTACCAGTAATTGCGCGTTGGTGCTGGGCGACAATATTTATTATGCGCACGATTTTTCACAAGTGCTGCAACATGCCAGCAGTCGTGCAACCGGTGCGACTATTTTTGGCTACCACGTGGACGACGCGCGCGCCTACGGTGTGGTGGAATTTGCCGATGATGGCACAGTATTGTCGATTGAAGAAAAGCCGCTTAAACCAAAATCCAAATACGCCGTAACCGGATTGTATTTTTATGATAATCGCGTGATCGAGATTGCCAAATCCATAACGCCTTCAGCGCGCGGTGAACTGGAAATTACCGATGTTAATAAAAAATACCTGGAGCTGGGCGAGTTAACTGTCGAGTTGTTAGGACGTGGCGCTGCCTGGTTAGATACGGGCACTCACGACAATTTACTCGCGGCCAGTCAGTTTATCCAAACCATTGAAAAGCGCCAGGGTTTAAAAGTCGCCTGCCCGGAAGAGATTGCGTTTCGCATGGGCTACATCGATAAAGACCAATTAATAAACCTCGCCAAACCGCTATTGAAAAGTGGTTATGGTGAGTACCTGATGAATATCCTTGAAGATCGAGTGTTTTAATGGAAGTTATTGCTACTGCAATTCCCGACTTGCTGTTGTTCAAACCTAAAGTGTTTGGTGATGAGCGTGGATTTTTTTTAGAGACCTTTCGTGAAAGCTGGTTTAGTGAACGCGATATTCCTGTGAAATTTGTACAGGACAATCACAGCTCCTCCAGTCGCGGCGTACTGCGCGGTCTGCATTATCAAATTAACAATCCACAGGGGAAATTGGTGCGTGTCACTGCGGGTGAAGTTTATGACGTCGCGGTAGACATGCGAAAAAGCTCCCCTACTTTTGGTAAATCAGTGGGTGTTTATTTG
>JAGKXA010000268.1 GCA_021151615.1 Cellvibrionaceae bacterium
ACTACGACGTTGATAGGTTGGGTGTGGAAGCGCTGTGAGGCGTTGAGCTAACCAATACTAATTGCTCGTGCGGCTTGACCATATAACAGAATCGACTGTGTATGATAAAACGCTTCAATGAGATACATGAACGACGGACTTGAATGACTAACAAACCGGTCATAGTTGATACGCAAATCGTATAGCTTCAGCAAGCTAACTTACAATCCACCACCCTATTTGAGTCAATCGAGGCCGATGTCATAAACATCCTAAGACCTCCGAACTCATAACGAATTGCTTGACGACCATAGCAAGTTGGAACCACCTGATCCCATCCCGAACTCAGAAGTGAAACGACTTAGCGCCGATGGTAGTGTGGGGTTTCCCCATGTGAGAGTAGGTCATCGTCAAGCTCTTAATCCTAAACGCCCGACAGTTTCTCTGTCGGGCGTTTTTCTTTGTCTCGAATTTATCATCCTATCTTTGATTTTCTTCCACAGGCTATCTTCTGCGAAAGCATATGGTCAATTTCCTACACGAATTGCAGCTTTCCGCGACTATTCGGTTTCTTGAAAGTATTTAAAATAGGCAGTGCAAGGACGTTAACCGCTACAGGATGTTGTGGTTAAAGGAATGGATGTTTTAGGATGAAGCATCGAAAAAGGAAATAGAAGGATAAGGCAGTATGCCGATGTGATCAGGATGATCATTGACCCTGCAGGACGCTCCGGGAGCTTGCATGATGCAAGTCTCCCTTTTCCCTGCGGGGTTAAGAGGCCTACAGCTACATATCTCACACAATTATGTAAGCCGCTGGATTTAAGCGGCTTAACTGCATAAGATGCATCTTTTTGCGAGTTGTATCCCCTCCCATGATTTCCTCTACTGGCATTCTTACCGTCAATCTATCTGCTATTCAATCAAATTGGCTTCACGTTAATGCCATGCTTGGTGGTCGCGCCGAATGTGCTGCTGTGGTAAAGGCGGATGCCTATAGCGTTGGAGCGACAGAGGTGGCGGATGCGCTTTATTTGGCGGGTTGCCGCAACTTTTACCTGGCGACATTACACGAGGCAAAAGAACTGCGTAAGGTTTTACCGCAGGATGCCGTGCTATACGTTTTGGGTGGCGTGCGTGAAGGAACTGAAGCAGCATTTGTGGAGTTGAATCTGATCCCTGTTTTGTATTCCTTGGATGCCCTTAAACGATGGCTGGATTTCTGTATATCACGCTCCCAAGCCTTTCCTTGTGCAATTAAGTTGGATACTGGCATGACTCGCTTGGGGCTAACCGACGGTGAGTTTCAGCAACTGCTATCCCTGATTCCACAGTCTCCTTTGCTTAATCCTGTCTTGTTTATGAGCCATTTAGCTTGTGCAGACGAGGCGTCCCATCCGTTAAATAGTGAGCAATTACAACGCTTTAGTGCAGCGTCTGCAAAAATGAAAGCGCTATACCCAGCGATAAAAGCCAGTCTTGCTAACTCGTCAGGCACCTTTTTAGGGGGGGCTTATCACTTTGATATGGTACGTATAGGCGCTGCCTTGTATGGAATTAACCCTCATCCTGGAGTTCCCAATCCCTTATCAAACGTTATAGATCTTAAATTGCCGGTATTACAAGTGCGCACAACCGAGGGCTCGGCCTCTGTAGGTTATGGTGCTACTTTAGCGGTTGGTTCTAATGTCCGTTTAGCAGTGGCGGCGGGTGGTTATGCAGACGGTATTCATCGCAGCTTGGGGCTTGCTCCGCTGGGGCAGGTTTCGGGAATCACCGTTAGGGCTGCTGGTCGTGTCTCTATGGATTCATGTATTTTTGATATCACTCATTTAGATGCTGAGCCCGCCTACATCGATGTTATCAATAATGAGCTCACATTAGATTATTTGATGGGCGCCAATAAAACCTTGGGTTACGAAGTTTTAACCAGTCTTGGTCGTCGCTATCAACGCCGCTATGTTTTTTCTGGTGAAAGAAAATGAGCCACGATGCTGCAGATTTGCCGCCCTTGGCGCTATTAAAACTCTTGGGGGATGGGAAAAATCACTCGGGCCCGGAGTTGGCTGATGTTCTCAATGTCAGCCGTACGGCCATTTGGAAACAGCTTGCAAAGCTAGAGGCGCTAGGGCTTGAATTGCTTTCTCAGCCAGGAAAAGGCTATTGCTTGGTGGGCGGATTGGAGTTTTTGGATGGCGAGAGAATTCGTCATGACCTAGAGCCGCCTGCGTCTGAAAGGCTTGGCCAGCTTAGGATTTTAACGTCTATTGATTCCACTAATGCCTATTTGATGCGGCAGGAGCCTGATGAGGCGATTACTGCATGCTTTGCAGAGTATCAAACTGCTGGGCGCGGGCGCCGAGGACGTCAGTGGATTAGTCCGTTTGCAAGCAATATCTATTTGTCACTGCGGTTGTCAATCAATAGCGGATTGGGTGCGTTTGAAGGTATTAGTCTGGCTGTTGGTGTGGCCCTTGCGCGTGCGCTGACGGAGCTAGGAGTCAATGATGTGCAATTAAAATGGCCTAATGATGTGTTATGGTCTGGCAAAAAGCTGGGCGGTATTTTAATTGAGGTTGTGGGTGATCCTTCAGGGGTTTGTCATTTAGTGGTTGGATTGGGGCTGAACCTCAAAACAAAAAAGTCCATGAAGGAAAGCATAGATCAGCCCTGGGTTGCGTTAGATGAAATTATGCCTTCATTGCCAAGCCGAAATCATGTCGCGAGTTGTTTGTTGAATCATATAGTGCCGCTATTAAGCGCTTACGAGTCTCAAGGTTTTGCAGCTTATAAGGCTGAATGGGAAGATTTAAACGCCCATGCCAATCGAGCGGTAGATCTGTTTATGGGGGCGCAGCAGGCATCCGGCATTATGCGGGGTGTAAATGCTTCGGGCGCACTCGTGCTGGAGACGGACAAGGGATTGGAGATTTTTCACGGTGGAGAAGTATCCTTGAGGGTGGCTCAATGATCTTAGAGATGGATTGCGGCAACACGCGAGTTAAGTGGCGTGTACGCCAGGGGCAACAAGTGTTGATGCGCGGCATCTTTCTGACCGCAGAAGGCTTTGATTCATCCACCAGCGCTGAACTGGCAGCGAACAAGATTGAACGGGTACTAATTGGCTCTGTGCTGAGTGACGACTACGCACGAAAATTGGCGTCCTGGTCTATCGCGCATTTGGGCGTTAACCCGCAGTTTGCCGTGAGTGAGCCCCATAGTAATGGCGTGGTTAATGGCTATCAACAGCCGGAAAAGCTCGGGGTGGATCGCTGGCTGGCCATATTGGCTGCGCAGGCAAAAGAGCTATCGGCCTGCGTGGTGGTTGATTGCGGAAGTGCCATAACTGTTGATCTCGTCACATCTCAAGGAGAGCATTTAGGTGGTTATATCGCACCTGGGTTAAGGTTGATGCGCGAAGCCTTGGAGCTTAAAACAGCAGCCATCAAATTGGGGCAAATAGGTTATCCAGAGAATGATTTCCCGGGGCGCAACACGGTGCATGCAATTAAGTCCGCAGAGCTCGCTATGATTGCCGGATTGGTGGATCATGCAAAATCTGTGTTGCGCAACTACGACGCGCACGAGGCGCGCCTATTAGTAACCGGCGGTGATGGTGAGTGGCTTGTGGCTATGTTGAAGGATGGCATTTATCAAGAGGATTTGGTGTTGGATGGATTGCATATAGCCTTGGCTTAGGCCAAAACATAAAGGGCAAGAATAAATGAGATCGATTTTTATAGTGTTGTTGTTGGGGAATGTTGCTTTTTTTCTAAGTCAGATTTTTGGGGCTTCAGCGCCAGCAGAAAACAAACCCGCTGCGGCCGAACACCGAAATTTTGGCAATTTGCAGACTATTGCGGAGCGCAATGCCAAGAATAAGTTATCGACCAAAGAGGCAAAAAAGAAGGAGTCAGAGGCTTCGGAAACTTCTTCGGTGGTCAGCGATGCTGAAAAATGTGAGTTAATTGGCCCCTTTGCAGAGTTGCTGCATGCTGAATACTTGGTGGAGCGATTGACTGCTTTAGAGGTTGCATCCTCCATCAGGCAGGTAGAGATTGCCGATGGCAAAAATTATTGGGTTTATCTGAAGCCGGAGATGTCGGAAAAAGAAGCTTTAAGGCGATTGAGTGAGATCCAACAGGCGAAGGCAATCGACAGCTACATAATTCCGAGCGGTGAACTGGCTAATGGAATTTCTTTTGGTCAATTTGCCAGCGAAAAGGAGGCAACCGATAAAGCCGTTCAAGTTCGAGCGCAAGGTTATGCTGCAGAAATAAAAGAGGTTCCCAAGAGTCATAACGAGACTTGGGTGGAGGTTCATCAAAAACTTGGGCAGAAAATAAGCGAAGAAAAGTGGCTAACACTCCTGAAAGAAGAAAAAGCTATAGAAAGACGACAAAATTATTGCTTGGGTGTTGCGCACTGAGAAAAGTTTCTCTAATATTCGCGCCTCCACGATAGACGGTGGTTGAGAAAGGCTGGCGTAGCTCAGTAGGTAGAGCAGCTGACTTGTAATCAGCCGGTCGGGGGTTCAATTCCTCTCGCCAGCTCCATTTTTAACTTGTCTAACGTGATGCAATGTAAGTAATTACATTTGCAGGGGTTCCCGAGTGGCCAAAGGGATCAGACTGTAAATCTGACGCGCGAGCTTCGATGGTTCGAATCCATCCCCCTGCACCATATTGAAGATCATTGGAATCATTAAAGTGGTTCGAGTGAGTAGAAGAGTTAGGCTTCGCTGAGCTGAATAGTGTTTAGCGGGTATGGTTCAATGGTAGAACCTCAGCCTTCCAAGCTGATGGCGCGGGTTCGATTCCCGCTACCCGCTCCATATATTCGTATATGGAGAGTGCTTGAAGAATATGCTTTTGTAGCTCAGTTGGTAGAGCACACCCTTGGTAAGGGTGAGGTCGGCAGTTCGAATCTGCTCAAAAGCTCCATATCTGCTGCGAGGGACAACCTTTGCGGCTTTTTTTGTCTGTTTTAAATTAATCTCTTGAGGAGTGACTCGCAATGGCGAAGGAAAAGTTTGAACGTAACAAGCCCCACGTCAATGTGGGCACCATCGGTCACGTAGACCACGGTAAAACAACTCTGACTGCAGCATTGACTCGCGTATGTGCTGAAGTATGGGGCGGTAAATTCGTAGCATAT
>JAGKXA010000269.1 GCA_021151615.1 Cellvibrionaceae bacterium
TTCTTCATGCGCCTCTTTGGAGGTGACTATGTGATCGCCACCCACCCCGTGGAAGGTGAAGTTTGCCATAGTGCCTTTGGCGGCGGCTTCTTTAACAATCGCAATTAATTGCGCGCCTGTAACGTTATTGGGAAAGTCCACGCCTACACGGTATGGATCCAGTGTTTTCATATCCGGCGTAACACCGCCACCCATGGCTTTAAAGGCCACAAATTCACTTTTAAGACCGTCCACATAGTTGGCTCCGCCAGCATTCAGATCTATGCAGGGTGGGGTAAAGGTGCGCTCAGTTTTGCCATCTATGGCATGCAAAAAGGAGTTGGTAACTTTTACCTGATCTTGCATTTGAGTAACGCTGACTTTATCCAAATCACGGTCTGCCGGAACCCAATCGCGTCCCGGGCTGCCTTTGGAACATTGATGGAAAATACTATGGTTGCCCAATTCATGCCCGTCTTTGGCGGCTTTGCGCCATTCCTCCAGACGAGTGTTCAAGGTAGGGCTGACCACGTTCAGGTAAAAGGTGCCCTTTAGTTTGTATTTGTTAAGTGTCGGGATGGCGTTGTCCAACTGGCTGTCCAGTGCATCGTCATACGCCAGGTTTACCGCCGCTTTGGCACCATTGGGCCATTTAAAGGCAGTGTCGGCAGCATTGGCTTGAGCATTCAGGCCCAGTATCAGGCCCATGACCATGGAGAAAGTTGTCAGCTTCATAGGGTTAACTCGGTATTGGAGGTTATTGTGATTTTTTGGTTCTAGGATACTAGTCAACCCGTTAACACCCGGCCAGCGTATTTTCAAAAATTAAATAAACTCTTCTCGGTATAGCCCGCTAGCTCGCCGCCGCAGTACATGCATTTTTTGTGGTTGATGGAGTTTCGCATCTTGCACTTTATGCAGATAAGTTTGCTTTCCTCGCGGGTGCGACGGGTCTGCGCAACTTCCTGGATGCTGGCTGCCAGGTCTTCATTGGTCAGCTTGGTGCGCTTGTTGAGCAGTGTCCAGAGCGCCTCTGTGACGAGCGATAAATTATTGAGCTTGTTCTCCAGCTTGCGGATGCGCTCACTGTTATCCTCGGTTTCGGTGTGAGTCTCTCGCAGCAGCTTACGTGTTTCTGTATCCAGGTTGGGGAAGCCCGCATCACCCAGGTCAACGTTATCGTTCATGGTTAGTCTCCCGAGTCAAAACTCGGCAGACTATAACGGCTGCGCGTTAGATCGAAAAGTAGTTTGAAGAATTGATTAGTGCAATTGAAACACTCAGTGATAAGGCTGTGATCGCGTAGACCAGAATCCAGGAAGCGGTGTCTGATTCCGCCAATAGTTTTAGATGAATGGATAGCCGATGTAAAATGTTCATTGTCTCGCTCCTTGTGTTTACTACTACCTGTTCTCGCAACTGCTGGCTGTACTTGCACAATGTTTGTTCAGTATAAGCACTCTGGCATGGCAGGCCTGTACGCTGTCACACATAAATTCTGTGAGATATTCCCCATCGAGATGCAGGCGAACAATGTTGCAGGTGTGACCCGTGAGTGGTGGAATTTCCGAGTTATAAAAAGTGGATTGCAAATCACATTATTTATGAAAATCGCCGTATTTTTAGCGCCGCGACGAAATGTTTGGCTACACTGAAAACGAGGGTGAGTTAATCATGTAGAGGTGCTTATGTATTTAAAACAATTGGTAGAGCATTGGGAAAACCATGCGCACGGCAATTTAACCAAAGAGACCTATCAAGTCCGGCTGACAGTGGAGGATGCAGCAAAATTGGATGCATTGGCAGAAATGTATCCAAAGCGTTCCAAAGAACAAATCATTAGCGAATTATTATCCGCCGCACTGGGTCAATTGGAGGCCAGCTTTCCTTATATTCAGGGTACTAAAGTGGTTGCCACCGATGAGCTGGGCGATGCAATCTATGAAGATGTTGGCCCCACACCGCGTTACCTGACGCTGGCTAAAAAATATCTGGCACAACATAAATTAACTAATTAATGTAATTACCGGCGCAACTCTGTGAAGTAATAGGCCAGGGTTGCCGCCCGCGCGATAACATAAACGATAAAGGCAATCCATAATCCGTGATTGCCACACAGGCTAGCCATCCCCAAACTGCACGCAATAAAAATCAGCAGCGAAAAAAATGATGCATTGCGCATCTCCCGGCTGCGCATGGCGCCAATAAAAATACCATCCAACTGAAACGCTGCGAATGAAACCAGTACATAAATAGCTGCATAGGGCAGGTAAGTGCTGGCAGCAGTTTGTATTTCGCTAATACTCGTTAAATACTCAATGGCCAAAGTACCGGCAAACACTAGTATCAGCGTTAGACCAAGTGCTGTAATTGCAGCTATCTGGCTGGAGATTTTCACCACCCGGTTAAATAATGCGTGATCGCGCGCGCCTATGGCTTTTCCCACCTGCGACTCGAGTGCGAATGCAAAGCCATCCAGAAAAAATGCGGAAAACGAAATAAATTGCAACAAAATATGGTTGGCAGCGAGTGTGGTATCCCCAAAGCCTGCTCCCTGATTGGAAAAATAGGCAAAGCCGCCCAGTAAAAAAAGTGTGCGCCACATGATATCGGCGTTGGTGCTGAGTGTTTTTATCAATGCCGCGCGATTTAATACCGAGGACCAATTCCAAACAGATTCACCGGGTTTGCGCAATTGGGTAAATACCATCCATAAACCCGCAAGGGCGCAACTCCATTCTGCAATCAACGTACCCCAGGCAATTCCGCGTACCCCCCAATCAAAGCCTACAACAAACAACACGTCCAACAATAAATTAACGCCATTCAAAAAAAGTTGTAACCAGAGCAATTGTTTGGTTTTTCCCAAGCCAATCAAGGTACCCATAATGGCATAGGTAGCGAGCGTGGCTGGTGCGGCCCAGATGCGAATATCCCAATAGGTTTTTACTTGCGCTTCAACAGCATCACTGCCATCCAATAACCAGAGTGCGGTGTGAATTAACGGAAATTGCAACGCGATTAGTAACAGGCCAATACCTCCGCCCATCAATAATGCCCGGCCAAATACGGCGGTGACTTCCTGATGATTGTCTGCCCCGGCAGCCTGTGCGGTAAAACCCGTGGTGCCCATGCGCAAAAAACCAAAGGCCCAATACACGAAATTAAATACCAGTGAACCTAATGCTATTGCCCCCAGGTTGCTGGCGTCGCCGGTGTGCCCAATGACGGCGGTATCTACTAACCCCAACAGCGGCACCGCCATATTGGCGAGAATAATCGGGATCGCGAGACGAATCATGCCTGCGTGAGTAATCGTTGAATCTTTCATGAACCAGGTTTGCCAGATGTTTATTGCGCGTGAATTGTTTTTGCAGCCTGGTTGCTCAGTTGCAGAATTTTTTTGGCGAGGGCTTTATCGGTCAGGCTGCGCGCCAATGCCAGGCCACCAATCATTAATACGGATTGCAACAGCACCGTGTTGGGATCGCTGCGGTCTTTTTTATTCAGGTGATGAGTAAAGCCTTTAAACAGACGGGTATAAATTTGTTTTACCCGCTCATCGTCGTGGGCGACATCGCTCACCAAACATGCGAGTGGGCAGCGAATGTCGGTGGCGTTAAGATGTGTTTCACTCAAGTAATCATCCACAATTTGCTCGAAGTGATGAGTTCCTTCGTTAAAGCGTAGTGAAGCGGCTTTGCCTGCACTCAATATTGCCTCTTCATATAATTCAATCTTGGAACTGAAATGTGCGTAAAACGCACCGCGGGTCATACCTGCAGCAAGCATCACTTCATCTATTCCAACCTGGTTAAACCCTTTGCGGGTAAATAATTCAGCGGCAGCGGCCAGTATGCGCTGGCGTGATTCAATCTTGTGTGACTCTTTCCATGCCATGATGCGGTCTCCAATCATTAGTCATCAAAATATGTTCTTGATCATATTATAGCGGCGGCAGATGATTGCCAAGGCTGGCCAGGCATTCTTACCTTACATACCAAGGAGCTTTAAGGAGCTATTTATGAATCAGCAACAGATAAATCATTCACTGCACATTGTTGGTGTGCAGTTCAGTGCATTTACCCGCGCTGTGCAATTTTGTTGTGAAGAAATTGGTGTGAATTACACCTTGGGGCCAGTGGTGAATGGCCAGGAATACCGCATGGGTAGTTCCGCATTAAAACCCCTGAACCCATTTATTAAAATGCCGGTATTACTCGATGACGGCCGAGTACTCTATGAAACCCAGAGTATTTGCCGCTATCTGGATAACACCTACAATCACGCGCGCTTGCAAACCCGGGATCCCTGGCAAAAAGCGCAAGTCGACCAATGGTGTGCAGCTATCACTGCCTACGTCGATAAAGTGCTAGTGCGCGATTATTTACTGGAATTTTTATTTCCCAAAGGCGAAAACAATAGTGTGCGCAGGGATGTGGTTACGGCGGCAATTCCTGCGGTGATAAATCTGGTGGAAATTCTTGAGCGGCAATTAGGTGAGCGGCAATATTTGGTGGGCGATGAGTTTACCCTGGCCGATATTATGTTAGTACCGGCACTCACTTATCTTATTGCAGGGCCGAATAATAGTGACCTGGTGAAAAACGACAGTCTATTGCGCGATTACGCTGCACGCATTCTGGCGCGCCCGGCGGCGAAAGATGTCTTTGTTCCTATCCTACGTTAGGGCAGGTGTTAGTCCGCTAGCGCAGATGCGTGAGGCCTGAAAAAACAGAACCCGGCTAGTTGCCGGGTTCTGTCACAAAACCTAATTTTAAAATCCCTGCCCGCTGAACTGCAGCCATGGTTTTTATCACGTGCTCATAAGCGGCCGCTTTGTCGCCGCGAATATGTACTTCCGGTTGTGGTTGTTTACCTGCTTCGGCGCTGAGGCGGCTCTCCAATTCTTCGTAAGAGATTTGCGCTTCGTTCCAGAAAATAGCGCCTTCGGCATTTACCGATAAATTCACGGTTTGCGGTTTTATTTCATTGGGTGTGTTGTCTTCGCGCGGCAAATCCACTTTTACCGAATGGGTTAGTACCGGCACAGTGATAATAAAAATAATCAGCAACACCAACATGACATCCACCAGCGGTGTCATGTTGATTTCATTCATGACTTCGGTTTCGTCGTCGAGTCCA
>JAGKXA010000054.1 GCA_021151615.1 Cellvibrionaceae bacterium
GCCGTAGAAAAACCCAATAACTACTGAATTTAACCACAGTTAATTGATTAATAATTAATTGACCAACTTTGCCTAACTGTTCTTGGATTTTCAATCAAACTTGTTCAAGTCCACTGTATTGTTGTACGCATAATAAAAAATAGAAAGATCCAGTTTCTCATGGATTAAATAATGAATGGCATGCTCGAAAGTGCCAGGCTGCAATTGGTCGCGAAAATTAATTACCGCCATGGCGTTTTGATCGTGATTGTAAGGAATAAACTTTGGCATAAGCGCCCGCCTGTAGGGTTGCGGGGCTGCTTTTTATCGGGATTTAAACGGGCGGCGACGCTACCATCCGCAAGCCTGCCCTTTGTTTTGTTCATCCAGCCATGCCTTTAATGGGGCGAAGTAATCCAGAATGGCAGAGGCGTCCATGTCGCGGGTGCCTATGGCTTGTTCGAGGACATCTTGCCAGGGTTTGCTGGAGCCAGCGGCTAAGAGTGCTTGTAATTTCTTACCGGCTTCTTTGTTGTTGTAGATTGAGCATTCATGCAAAGGGCCTTTGAAGCCGGCGGCATCGCACAACGCCTTGTGGAATTGGAATTGCAGAATATCGGCAATGAAATAACGAGTGTAGGGAACATTAGCGGGGACATGGTATTTTGCACCCGCGTCGAAATCATTTTCGCTGCGCGGCACCGCCGGGCGAATACCTTGATATTGGTTTACCAGTTGCCACCAGGATTTATTGTAATCTTCCGGTTTAATTTTTCCGGAGAACACTTGCCAGCGCCACTGGTCGATAATTTTTCCGAAGGGTAAAAACGCGACCTTATCCAAGGCCAGTTTCATTTGCTGGTTAATAACGGCTTTCTGATTATTTTCTACCTTGTCGATAAGACCAATGGTTTTTAAATAACCTGGCGTCATGGAGAGAACAATAGTATCGCCAATAGCTTCGTGAAAACCATCGTTAGCGCCATTCTGGAAAAGGTAAGGCTGATGTTTGTATTCCAGAAAATAATACACATGGCCCAATTCATGGTGGATAGTTTCAAATTCTATTTCGGTTGGTTCTATACATTCTTTAATGCGTACATCGTCTTTCGCATCCATGGTCCATGCGCTCGCGTGACACACCACCTCGCGGTCACGCGGCTTGGTGAGCATGGATTTTTCCCAAAAGCTTTTAGGCAGTGATTGCAAACCTAACGAAGTAAAAAAATTTTCAGCCGTTTTCGCAATTGCCACTGCATCTTTTTTACTTTTTACCAGAGCCGCTGTCACATCCAGATCACCTACGCCGGGATAAGGGGTAACCAAATCATAAATACTGCCCCATTGCTGGCTCCACATATTGCCAAGTAAGTGCGCTGGAATGCCTTGATCAAGTGGCACCTTGTCTTTGCCATAGTGTTTCGCCAGATCCGTACGCACTTTGCAGTGCAGGGATTTATACAAGGGCTCTACTTGCGCCCAGAGACGCTCCACTTCAGTTTCGAAATCTGCGGAGGGCATGTCGTATCCAGATTTCCAGGAAGCACCCAAATCACTAAAGCCATAGGCGCGCGCGCCAGCATTGGCAATTTCAATAAAGCGCGCGTAATCTTTTTTATAAGCAGGGGCAACTGTACGCCAGCCAGTCCAGGCATCCAACAATTCATCATAGTTGCGGCTTTTTACCAAGACTTCCGACAACTGATCCAAATCGCGACAATCCTTTTCTTTGATATTATTTTTTGCTGGCTTGCAATACTTTCCTGCACCATAAACACCTTCCATAGATGTCCCCAGTTGCGCAAGTTCCGCTCGCTCGGCTGCTGTATCTGGCGGCAACAAGGTTTTGCCCAAGGTTAGATTGATATATGCCTTTGCCGTTGTAGCAGACATAGGCTCATCTTTAAACCGGCGCGCGTCAGCCAGTACCGCTTTTTCAAACTCCATTAATCGCTCGTTGGCTTTAGCTGCAAGTAGCGCTGTATCTTCATTAAGATAAGTCACATAAGTCCATTGCGCGGCGTTCACTTCGCGCGCAATATCCAGATAGCGGTGATTAATATCGGCAATAAAATCCTCCGCCGATTTTTTATCGACCGCATCGTCTTTTTTTGCGGGCGCAGAAGGCTGGCACGAGGCCAGAAAAATACAGGATACCAAAAGTACGCTTGCGCGCCGTGCGAAATCTTGCTGGATTTTTTTCATTACGATAAAGATTCCATTTCAGATAATGATTAACGAATACCCGCCATACCGCGCTTCAGCAAAGGCGAAATTATCAATAAAAACACACCGAATCCCACACCTAATACGGTGAGGTATTCAAATAAGCCAGTATAGGTAGCAAGCATTGCCGACACATCGGATTTTGCTGAAGTATCAATAGATGCAAGTTTTGACAACCGCGTCGCCAATGTTTCTGACAGTGCCGTCGCCACAAACCAGGTACCCATACTCACCCCCACTACACGCGGAATGGATAATTTGGTAACAGCAGATAAACCAATGGGAGACAAACACAATTCACCCGTGCTGTGGCAAAAATACGCGAGCACAAACCAGAGTGTTGCCACCTTGCCAAGATCATTAGGAAATTGCGCCCCCAAAACCAATGCACCAAAACCTAAACCAGCAAGGATAGTTCCTATTGCAAACTTTACCGGAGTAGAAGGATTAAGGCCGCGCGAATCCAGCCAGGGCCAGAGTAACGCAAAGGGAACCGCGAGCAACATAATAAAGGCGGGGTTAAGTGCAGCAAATTGACTGGCATTGATCGCTGCGCCAAACACTTCGCGATCCAGCACACGATCGGCAAACAATGTCATGGACGCTGCTGACTGCTCAAACAGGGACCAGAACACAATGGTAGAGACAATCATCACCATTAATACCAGAGTGCGGGTAAATTCCACACTGCGGTGATGTACAAATCCGTAAACAATAAATGCCAGTAGCGCGAGCAATGCAGCATAAAGCCAATACTCGGTGGCAGTATCGGAAACCGCGAATATCTGGTTCTGCGTCAGCACACTGCCAATACCGATAAAAATCACCACGGCGGTTAACGCCAATAGCGACTTTTTGGATTGCCACGGATTGGGGTGAATCATGGCATAAGCGAGAATGCCAACAATACCGAGCAGCAGGAAAATATTTTGCGTGATATGCACAACCGGTTCGCTTTGCACCAGCCACCAAACTAACGGCAAAGCCGCAATGCTGGCAATGTAAATCCACCACTCGTGTTTAATACCGGCGAGTTTTGTTGCCAACCATTCCGGCTCCGGGGATTCTGCATAACCTTTGAGATAGCGCTGACCAAACAAAAAAGTAATCAAACCAAAAATCATCCCTACGCCGGCCAAACCAAAACCGTATTTCCAGCCGTAGGTTTCACCCAACCAACCACACACCAGTGTCGCCACCAGCGCACCCACATTAATGCCCATATAAAACAGGGTAAAACCGGAATCGCGGCGCGGATCATTTTCGGGGTAAAGCTTTCCAACAATCACCGAAATATTTGGCTTTAAAAAACCCACACCAATCACAATAAAAGCAATTGCGGTATAAAACACATTGAGCGCGGCGGTGTCTTGTTTGGTTACTTCATTAGCGAGCACCGTGCCCGCTACCAGAATCTCACCCGTTGCGAGTGTTAATGATTCAGAAAGGACAGTGCCGGCAGGATAATGCACCGCTTGCTGCCCCTCCACTGCCATTAAAAAGTGACCGATTACCAACAAGACGCCACCAAACAATACAGCGCGGCGGGTGCCCAGGTAACGATCTGCGATTAAACCGCCAATCACCGGCAATGCATACACCAAACCGGCATAGGCACCGAGAACATCCAGGCCCTGGTTATCGGAAAACAAATGGTATTTGGTGAGATACAGCAGCAGGATAAATTTCATGCCGTAAAAAGAAAAACGCTCCCACATTTCCGTGGCAAAGCAAACATATAGGCCTTTGGGATGGCCGAGAAATTCATCATTGGTCTTTAACATAAAGTAAATTCTTGTTTGTTTTTGATTAATTGTTTTGAAACGTTTGCTGCTTTAAAGCAACGTTACATTGTTATGTTCAATATGCTACTTATGTTCTTCCACTGATGTTTTTTCATCAGCGATTGCAGCCTATGCAGAAATCCAGCCAATTTATCCAGTAGGCCTTCGCACTTTCCCTGTCGGCTGAACCTGCTCAAGCTGCAATCTATTTCATTATTTTAAAATTTCAGGTTCACCCCCACAAAACCGGAGCGACCAATCGGATCATAAGTGGCCGGGAAAGTATTGCCGCTATTTTCCGCCGTACCGCCGTATTCATTGCCTACCACCGGCGGTTCTTTATCCATCAGATTGTAAATACCGGCACGCAGTTCCAATACCTCATTAAACGCATAGCTGGCAAAGAGATCGAAATAATTGTAATCAGGAATAGTGACCAGCGCATAGTCACTGGCATCTGCCTTGCCCAGGGCCACTGCATCCTGGGTGACCTCATCAATATATTGCCAGCGCAGTGTCACCGTCCAGGCATCCAGGCTCCAGCGGGTGGTTTGGGTAAAGCGCAATTCCGGGTCAGGGCGCAAACAGGCTTTACCCACCAGTCCGGCGCAATCAATAGTAGGAAATAAGGCAGCATCCTGTTGTTTGTTTTCCAACACTTTCACTGCATTAAAACCTATATCCAGTGAACCCAGTGTATTCAAATCGAAATTGTAATTAGCGACAAAATCTATCCCCTTGGTTCTTTTGCGACCTGCGTTCACAACCGACGCATCCACCCCGGTATCAGTTCCAGACAACAGGGTTCCACTCATAGGGCTGCGATGAATACGCGAGCAGAAAAATCCATCGGGTTCTTTATCCAACAAATAACAGGCGTCGACAATGTTTTGCTCGGATAGAGCCAGAATCACGTTGTCGATATCAATATCGTAGTAATCCAGTGAGAGTGTCAGCGGCATGGAATCGGGTGTCACAACAAAACCCAGGGTAAGTGTGTCCGCCTCTTCAGGGGTCAGATCAGGATTGCCACCCACATAATTATTGGTTTGCCCTGCCTGAATACTGTTAAACGCGCCCACTTTTCCCGCCGGCACACCCGTTTGCTCGCAGAGGGTAACCAGCGCTGGATCGGAAAGCGCTTCGTCTTCAGCGCAATAGTCGATATTTAAATCGCCGGTAGCCGGTGTTTTGGGTAAGCCTATCTCCGCCAGATTGGGTGCACGCACGGCGTGTTGGAATAATGCACGCAAACGCAACGCATCATTCACCGCCCACTCACCACCAAATTTATAGCTGGTGTTATCAAATTGATTGGTTGTGGTATCGCCAATTACCACTTTGTTGTCGTAATCTGCCTGGCGCACTGCCGCCTCCAGAATAATGGCTTTGGCAAAGGCGGCATCTTCTACCACAGGCACACGCACTTCCGCAAAAAATTCCTGCACTTTCAAACTGGCATCAACTGGTGAGCTGCCACCATAACCCACTGAATTAGCGTTGGCGTAATTTTGATCCGGCATATTTTGCGCATCTTCTTCGCGATGCTCCACACCAATTGCAAATTGTGCTGTGTTACTTGCCGACGGTAGCGTAAAGCCCAGCGAACCTGTCAGGGTTCCACCCACCACTAATTGATTGGTGCGATTATTTTCATTGAGATTAAAGCGAATAAATTTTGCCATCTCCGGGGTGATGGTATCCGGCCCAAAATAATTGACCGGCACACAACCGCCACTATCATCAGCACAGACAATATCGCCAGTGTCCGGGTCACGCACAGCGAGCATTGCCTGCTGAGACTTTGCATAGTCGACATCGTTAATAAAATTTTGCGCACGTGCGGTATGACCCTTTTGCGCAAATACTTCCCACTCATAATCGTCGAAAATCACTCCGCGCAAGCCAGCCACAAATTGCAACGTAGTATTTTCGTAAAGCGAATCACGTGTGCCTAATTCCGTAAGGCGGCGACCAAAGGCGATGTCCACTAAGCCATCGTTTTGCGCACTACCCTCTTCCACCGAATCCAGTTCAGCAAAAATGGCTTGATCCTGCGCGGATAAAAACGGGTTATCGATATTAAGCGAGTAAGGGAAAAAGAAAGTGCCAGTGGGCGCCTGAATGGTATCCACACGATTATTGGCAAATGATAAGCGCGCAAAAAATTCTGTTTCATCAGTAATTTTGTAATTGCCAATCACAGTGCCAACATATTTTTCTTGTGGTGTTAGCAATAAATTGTAGGGGTTAAAATTAAACGATTGCACATCATCGGTTAGCTTGCCGGAATCATCAAATTGCACCGGGTCGTCCAGCCCTACGCCAAACGCGGGAATATCTACCGACGTATAAATAGTACCGTTCGGATGGGTTCCGCTACCGCCGGGTTCCAGCATATTGTCGAGCGAGAACTCCGAATAACTGCGATCCCCCTGATAGAGTGCATCCTGCTTACTGTAAGTCAAGCTCGCGACAATATTGCCTTTGCCATCATCAATATTGCCACCCATGGTAATACTGAAATCGTCGCGCTTTGCATCGCGTTCAAAACTGGATGACGTGGAATAATCAAACTCCACTCCACTAAAATCCTTTTTCATTACAAAGTTAACCACACCGCCAATGGCATCGGAACCATAGACAGCGGATGCACCGCCCGTCACTACTTCAACACGTTCAATTAACGCTGTGGGAATCATCGCCAAATCAACATAACCCTGATAATCGTAGGGTGTAAAACGCTTGCCATCTACCAACACCAGGGTGCGCTCCTCACCCAAGTTACGTAAATTGATGGTTGCACCACCATCGTTCCCGTTATTGGTATTGCTACCCAGTGCTGCAACAAAGCGCGGGTCATCGCGCAAAAATTCTTCCGGGTTAATGGTGTTGGTCATTTTAAGTTCAGCCGCATCGACTATGGCGATGGGGCTGTTGGAAGTGAGATCTGGTCTCTTTATTCGTGAGCCGGTAACCAGTGTTTCTTCTATTGCCTCCTCCGCACCTGACTGCTGAGCTACAACGGGGAGAGACATATATAAGAGCCCACTCGATACCCCCAAGGTGACACATTTAACGATTGACGCCAATTGATTGATATTGCGCATAGACTCACCCCTTTTTGCTGGTTAACTGACTTAACGCCCACTAGTAAATAAATTATCAATGCTTCTTCAGATACAGATCACCAAGCCGCTATTTTTGAGGAAGGCATAACACTCTTCATCGCTCAAAAAAAAAACGGTCATCAATTCTGTTAGCTGTTTTCTGCAGTTGGCTTTTTCCAGCTCTGTTTATATTTTTTCTGGGAGAGCGGCTTTCATGCCAACTTGATTTGATAGTTTTCAACCAGTTATCAATTGGAAACGTTAAAACGAAACCTTAATTATTTTGCGAATATAATCTCACCGCACCAGCAAACTGGTACAAGCTCAGGGAGAGACTCAGGGTTCCCACCGTCTATATAACCCATCCAAAGTTAATTGCAGTTTAGTAGAATATTTTGATTGCACCAGAAAGAAACAGAATAATGCACAGGTATTCATATGCTCGATTCAAAAATGGGCACGCAGTTTTAATCAGAAAAGCAACTCCATTTAATCCCACATGTGCAAAAGATCAGCAACAGAAGCAATTATATACGCGGGCTTAATACTGGACTTATCGAGATAGGCTTCGCGATATTTTCCAGTTTTCACAAGGCATCCTCGTACACCCATTTGCTGGGCACCACCAATATCGCTATCCAGATCATCACCCACCATCAGCGCACTTGTTGCATCCACACCAACAGAATCCAACACCCGTTGGAAAAACGCGCGATTGGGCTTACCCATCACCCGCGCATTTTTACTGCACACATATTCAAGGCCAGCGACAAAAAAACCTATATCCGCTTTAAGCCCTTCATCGGTTTGCCAAAAACGATTTTTATGCAACGCAATTAATTCCGCACCCGCGTGCATGGCATTAAATAGATTATTGATTAAGTTGAGATCCCATGCGTCGCCTATATCACCCAATACTATGTAGTCGGGGCGCTGTTCATCCCAAAAGAATTCCGAGAAATCTTGCTTGATACCATCGGCAACCACCGGCCAAATACGCAGCGGACGACGCAGATTTTGCTGAATACTTAATAACTCAAGCTTTGCGCCAATAGGAGCACTGATTAGCTCATCGTCCTCCAGGGTAAAGCCCATCACGCGTAGTTGCGCTATCAGTTCATCTTGGGATTTGGTGGTAGTGTTGGTGAGAAAACGCAACTGAATACCGCGTTTGCGTAACAATTGAAGTGCGGCAATGGCACCGGGAATGGGCTGTTTGCCCACGTACAGAGTTCCATCCAGATCCAACATTATTAGTTCCGGTATACGTTTCATCGATCTGCTCCGCAATGAAAAATATCAAGTTGAACTATAGCGCCCGGCAGGTGATCGGTTAGTGTAAATTTTTATGCACCACCCGCAATATCTCTTCCGACAGCTTTTTATCATCTACAGCGCGCGCAATCACTTGCGCCCCCACCAGGGTTGCCAGGGTTAGCAATGCCTGCTCGCGCTTTGCTGCTTCAGTTTTATTGGCGGGTAATAAACTCATCAACGCATTCAACAAGCGATTAAAACCCTCGGTAAACGCCTGTTTGATGGCAGGTGATTGGCGCGCCGCATCCACCCCCAAGGCCGCCATCAAGCAACCGCTGCCAGGATTATCGCGGTGTTCGGCAGATAAGTAACGCGCAACAAATGCCTTGTATTTACTTCCTCTGGCAGAGCTACGCACTGCCTTGCCCTGCTCCAGGATTTCATCCACCGCGTAGGCGCAAGTTTGCGCCATTAAGTCCTCCTTTGATGCGAAATGGCCGTAAAAACCACCGTGGGTAAGCCCGACTTTTTTCATCAAATCAGCAATACCAATACCATCAAACCCCCGTTCGCGAAATAATTGCGCCGCCACCTGCAAAATTTTGCTGCGGTTTTCTGCAGCCTGCTCTCTACTCACTCTCATAACCAATTCCCAAGTATGAATCCCGATTCAATATAACCGTCATATCTCTATGACCAAATAGTGTTTGACAGTATACATGACGATCATCATATAATTTTATACATTATGGTCATCATGTATAAATCCGGAGTCTGCCATGAGCGCACCAACACGTATTGTTATCACCGGCATGGGCATAGCGTCTCCCTTGGGTTGTGGTGTGGAACACGTATGGCAACAACTGCTGGCAGGAAAATCCGGGGTGAGTCGACTGGATGATGAGATAGTCGGGGAATTACCCGTCAAGGTGGGCGGAATGGTACCTTCGTTAGCGGAAGATCCAACCGGTGGACTAAACCCCGATGCAATTGTTTCACCCAAAGACCAGCGCAAAATGGATCGTTTTATTTTATTGGCATTGATCGCCGCCGATGAAGCCATCAAACAGGCGCAATGGGCACCTGAGACTGATGAACAGCGCGAGCGCACCGCCACCATCATTGCCTCTGGTGTGGGAGGCTTCCCCGCCATTGCCGATGCGGTGCGCACTATGGATGCGCGCGGCCCGCGCAAATTATCGCCCTTTACCATTCCCTCTTTTCTGGTCAACCTCGCGGCCGGACATGTATCCATTAATTACGGATTCAAAGGCCCGCTGGGCGCCCCGGTCACTGCATGTGCAGCGGGTGTTCAGGCAATTGGCGATGCTGCGCGATTAATTCGCAGCGGCGAAGCGGATGTGGCGATTTGCGGCGGTGCCGAAGCCACAGTGCATGCGGTTAGCCTCGGCGGATTTGCCGCCGCACGCGCACTCTCTACCGGATTTAGTGAAGACCCAACCAAAGCATCGCGTCCCTTTGATCGCGACCGCGATGGATTTGTAATGGGAGAAGGCGCGGGAATTGTTGTGATCGAATCGCTCGAACACGCCTTGGCGCGCGGCGCCAAACCGATCGCTGAAATTATCGGCTACGGCACCAGTGCCGATGCCTATCACCTCACTTCTGGTCCGGAAGATGGTGATGGTGCAAAACGTGCGATGGAAATCGCCATCAAACAAGCAGGCATTGTTCCCGATCAAATACAGCACTTGAACGCGCACGCGACCTCCACACCCGTGGGAGATAAAGGCGAATTGGCAGCCATTAAACGTGTATTTGGCGTTGGCAACAAAATCGCCGTGACCTCCACCAAATCGGCGACCGGGCATTTGCTGGGTGCAGCGGGAGGAATAGAAACGATTTTTACCGCGCTGGCACTACGCGACCAGATAATCCCTCCCACACTGAATCTGGATAATCCGGATGAAGATGCGGCCGGTGTGGATATAGTCCACGGGCAAGCGCGCCCGGCAGTCATCGGGCACGCCATTTCCAACGGTTTTGGTTTCGGCGGGGTCAATGCCAGCATTTTGTTAAAACGCTGGGTGTGAGGCGCACACGGCAACGCGTATACTGCTCGCTCTTTTTACCGCACGCGCTGAGGAGCGATCATGTCGAAGTTCTGGAGTCCTGTGGTGCGCGAGCTGGAGCCCTATGTGCCTGGCGAGCAACCGCAAATTGATGGGTTAATCAAATTAAACACTAACGAGAGCCCCTACCCGCCCTCGCCCAAAGTAATTGATTTGATCACCCATGACGCCATCGAACGCCTGCGCCTCTACCCTGACCCCAACTCCAAAAAACTGAAAAATACTATTGCGAACTATTACAACGTTAAGGCTGAGCAGGTATTTGTCGGCAACGGCTCCGATGAAGTGCTCGCGCTGTTATTTATGGCATTTTTCCAACAGGACAAACCCCTGTTGTTTCCGGATATCAGCTACAGCTTTTATCCGGTGTATTGCAAATTATTTGGCATTGAAGAAAAAACCATTCCTCTGCGCGATGATTACACCATTGACTTTGCCGATTATCCTACTGACAACGGCGGCATTATTTTCCCCAACCCCAATGCCCCTACCGCGATAGGCAAACCATTGGCCGCCATTGAAGCCTTGCTGCAAAAAAATACCGAATCGGTTGTGGTTGTCGATGAAGCCTATGTGGATTTTGGTGCGGAAACGGCTATCACCCTGGTGGATAAATATCCCAATTTATTAGTAGTGCAAACACTGTCCAAATCCCGTTCACTCGCCGGAATGCGCGTTGGCTTGGCCGTAGGTCACAAAGATTTGATTGATGCCCTGGATAGAGTAAAAAATTCATTTAACTCTTATCCGCTGGATCGCATCGCCGAAGCAGCTACCATTGTTGCCTTTGAAGATGATGTTTATTTCAAAGCCTGCCGCAATAAAATTATCGCCACACGCGAGTGGACCATTAGCGAGCTGGAAAAATTAGGCTTCAAGGTGCTGCCCTCACAAGCCAACTTTGTGTTTGCTGAACCCGTAGGAAAAAATGCGGCAGAGGTTGCGCAACACCTGCGCGACAATAAAATTCTGGTGCGTTATTTTAACAAGCCCCGCATCAATCAGTTTTTGCGCATTACCATCGGCACGGATGAGCAAATGCAAGCGATGATCGACGCTTTAAAAAAAATCTAAGTCATCAAAAAAATGACCCGCAAAGAGCGGGTCATTTTTTCCACAACAACTATCAGCCCTTCGCCGTTAACACTAAGCACCCGATATTTGCGTAGTTTGAATCAAAAAGTATTTATCCATTCCTGTCCATTCAAGTAGCTGCGCAACTTCTTTATTACAATTGCACAATTTGATTTCGTCTCGCGTTGAGCCCTTGCGCTCTTTAAACAGGAGCAGCATTCCCAAGCCAGTTAAACTCAGCGCGGGTGTTTCAGTTAAATTAAATTCAAATTCACGCATTCCAGCGCCTTCGGTATCGTTTAATAATCGACTCCACTCTTTACGCAGGTCGTGATCGATACAACCATGAATATTAACGCGCAAACCGCGGCCGCTATTGATGGGAATCCAGTCCAGGCTAGCAGAATCGGAAAAGGTAATGGCACCAGAATAGGAGCCACCAACTTTCGATGAGGCTTGCGTTTTCGCTGCAGGCTGAGGCTTGGTGCTAACACCTGTCGCCAGGGATTTACCCCCGGAGCGCAGTGGCACCTGGGGCTTGGGCATAGACACAGACGCACGTGGGGACTCAGCTTTTTTCGGTTGGGACTTATCATCCCAACCAGCCGGTACCACATCCTCCCAACTGCTGTCGGCAACGCCATTGCCCACTACCTCATCGATAACGCGCCCACTGGTGCGCTTTGCCCGCGCCTGATCATCATCAGCGCGAACAACTTTACGCTCACCCACAAAGGGAACCTGATGGCGCATAACAGCTCCGACGAATGCAATAGTTAACTTAATTTTAGTGCAGGCCTTTATAAATGCGAGCAGTGGCAAGGCCACCTAACAAAGCACACATTCAATGCGATCTTATGAAAACATATTATTGGCACATTTTTCATTCAATTTGCAAAAATGCGCGCCCCTTGGGAATTTTCGAAACACAATATTGGGCGCCACCACCGCATGATTGCTCAGGTTTTATTCCAGACACAGATTTCTACTTTTTTTCTCATAAAAAAAAGCTCTATCATTATTTTTTCAGGTAAAGTGCGGAGCGAATGAAAAATTTGGGATGTACCAGGCCCCGGACGAGAGGCCGCAGTAAGTATTCAATACCTCTGGCGAGACGATGACCCAAATTGAGAGACTATGCAAAACAATGAGACAGTGCAGTCAAAGAACACTGCCATAGAACTGATTAAAAAATTTCAGCAACTTTTTACTGATTTAAATCATAAGCAGATTGCCGAACGACTGGTTAAGTTGGTGATAGCCAAAGAGACCATCAGCCGCGCCGTATTGATTGTCGAGCGCGACAGTCATCTATATGTAGAAGCAATCGCATCCGCAGGTGCCCAACAGCCGATGGTAAGTGGGATTGCCACTTCTTTAAGCCGCTTGAATTATCTTCCACACCAATATATTCATCAGGTATTCGATTCAGGACAACCCTGCGCACTGGACCAACAAGCGATCAACCAGCTCGGTGCTATGTTTATCCAAAAAGGCACCCATGCCTGCTTCCTGCACCCCATTCAGGAAAAGGACAAAACTATTGCCGTCTTTTACATGGAGTCCACCCAGGATCTGCAGCATCTGCAAAAAGCGGTTGCTGAATTGGATACTGTGTGGACTTTCAGTTCATTGCTGGTTCGCCAGGTTATCGATATGTGGCACCACGAGGAGCAAGCTGAGCGCTTTCGTGTTGCGGAACAGGCACTCTGGGCGAGCGAGACTTACCTCAATGCCATTTTGCGCTACTCACCGGCATTGATCTCAGTAAAAGATCTGGATGGGAATGTGGTACTGGCGAGCGAGCATTACAAGCACATGGCCAATGTCGATGAATCCGGCTTCGTGGGCAAAAATGTATTTGATGTCTACCCGAGAGACGTTGCCCAATCCATGTGGGAAATTGATGCAGCGACCAAAACCAAGCAACAAACCTATGAAGTAGAGCTGGATTTGATGCACAAAGACGGCAGCCAGCACACCTACTTAATGGTGAAGTTTCCGCTGCGAAGCAAAGAGAACAATGTGTTTGGTGTCTGCACCATAGGTACCGACATCTCCGAGCGCAAACTGGCGGAAAATGCGTTGCGCGAACAGCAATCGCGCCTGAATTACATGGCATTCCACGATTCATTAACCTCCCTGCCCAACCGCTCGCTATTTTACGACCGCATCTATCACGGGCTGGCGCGTGCGCGCCGCAGCGAATCCAGAGTGGCCTTAATGCTGCTGGATATAGATCGCTTCAAGATTATAAACGACAGCCTGGGTCACGATGCTGGGGATATTCTGCTGAAAGCTATCGCCATGCGCCTGAACGAAGGTGTGCGCGATATGGACACGGTGGCACGTTTGGGCGGTGATGAGTTTGTGGTGGTACTTGAGGGTATTCACGATACTGAAGACGTCGTTTTTGTCGCTAACAAACTGCTAAGTACCCTGTCGCGCCCGCTGGAAATTAGCGGCCACACCATTTCAACGACAGTGAGTATCGGCGTCAGTATGTATCCGGAAGACGGTACCGATACAGACGAACTGCTGAAAAACGCCGATATCGCCATGTATAAGGCGAAGGAAGCTGGCAAGAACAATTGCCAGTTCTACACCAAAGGCATGAATGCCACCGCCGTTAACTATTTGCTGCTGGAAAACGATTTGCGTCGCGCTGTCGAACAACAGCAGCTAACCCTTTACTACCAACCACAAGTCGATTTGCAAACCGGCGAGATGATGGGCGTAGAGGCGCTGGTGCGCTGGCAACACCCGGAGCGAGGCCTTGTCTCTCCAGCACACTTTATTCCTCTGGCAGAGGAAACCGGTCTAATTGTTCCCATCGGCGAATGGGTCTTGCGCGAAGCCTGTCGCCAGCAAAAAGCCTGGCTGGAAGCGGGAAAAAAAGTGGGCAAGGTGGCGGTTAACCTCTCGCCGCGCCAATTTCGCCAGAAAAACTTTCCCGGCAAAGTTGAAACAATTTTGCGCGAAACAGGGCTGGATGCCAAACACCTGGAGCTGGAGATTACGGAGAGCTGCGCCATGGAACACGCCGGTGAAACCATCAACCAATTAAACCAGTTGAACCAAATGGGCATGTACCTGGCTATTGATGACTTCGGCACTGGCTATTCGTCGCTCGCCTATTTACAGCGCTTCCCGATCCAGAAACTTAAGATCGACCGCAGTTTTATCAACGACCTGCATGACGATCACAATGATATGGCGATTGCCAAATCCATTATCGGACTGGCCCACAACATGCAAATGCGCGTAGTCGCTGAAGGGGTTGAAACCGAGCAGCAGGCAGAATGGTTGCGCGAGATGAGGTGCGACCAGGCGCAAGGATTCCTCTATTCCAAACCCATGACCGCCAAGCAACTGGAAAACCATTTCCGAAATGGTCGCTTCTTTTTTGACGGTACAGTGGTCGCACTAGACGCTCACATAAAATTGGGAGCTTAAGGCTCCCGATTTTACCTTTGCGTCACCATCAATAACGCTTGGCGGGCATCAACCTTTTCCGCGCGTCTTATTAGCGTTGGGGCGAGCATTCTCTTCCACAAACGCAACTATGGCATCGGCAATATTTTTATGTGTTGCCCCTTCAATTCCCTCCAACCCCGGTGACGAATTCACTTCCATCACCAGAGGACCGCGTGCCGAGCGCAGCAAATCCACCCCCGCCACATGCAAGCCCATAGTCTGCGCCGCCTTGATAGCGGTGCGGCGCTCAGTGGGGCTGAGCTTGGTGACCTTGGCGGTACCACCGCGATGCAGATTGGAACGGAACTCTCCCTCTTGTGCAGTGCGCTCCATCGCGGCGACAACTTTATCGCCAATAACAAAGCAGCGGATGTCACTGCCATTGGCCTCCTTGATGAACTCCTGCACCAGAAACTCAGCGCGCAGTTCACGAAATGCCTCAATTACACTTTCTGCAGCCTTCTGGGTTTCTGCCAGCACAATACCGCGCCCCTGGGTTCCCTCACAGAGCTTTAACACCAGCGGAGTTCCGCCGACCAGCTTGATCAGCTCCTTGGCGTCATGCACGTTGTAGGCAAAACTGGTTTTAGGCAAGCCGATTCCCTTGCGCGACAGCAATTGCAGCGCACGCAACTTGTCGCGCGAGCGTCCAAGGGCAATGGATTCCGTCAAGCAGTAGACCCCCATCATTTCAAACTGGCGAATCACTGCCAGACCATAGTGGGTTACCGAGGCACCAACGCGCGGGATAACGGCATCAAACCCTTCCAACTTTTCGCCCATATACCAAATGGACGGACTGGCGGAGGCGATATCGATATAGCATTTGAGTATGTCCAGGACGCGCACTTCATGGCCGCGCTCTGTGCAGGCCTCCACCAATCGGCGAGTGGAATAAAGGCGGCGATTGCGCGACAAAATAGCGATTTTCATAGATGTTCGAGACCGAAAGTATTTTATGTAGACGAACTACTTACATGGATGGCATCAGCGGCTGATCTTTATTGCCACCCAGTAAAAAGGATTTACTGCTATCGACTAAAAACCCCTGGCGCAGTGCACTGCGCCCCAGCAGCATACGAAAGCGCATGTTTTCGCGATCGGTCAGGGTCACTTCGATAGGCATTTCCACACCGCTAATTAACAGCCGGGTTTCGATCACCACTCGCTCCTCACAATGACCACCGGAATCGGTTACCGGGCGAACATCCTTGACGGGATACTCGCACTCAATGCAGGTCAAACTGTCTTTTTGCAAGGGATGCAACCCAAAACGCACCCAGGGCTTGCCATCCTTTTCAAAAGGCGTAACGTAGTAAGCATGTAATGCGCTGGTTTTCGCGCCGGTATCCACCTTGGCTTTAATGTGGGGGATCCCCAAATCAGGCAAGGCAACCCACTCGCGCCAGCCGATCAGTTCTGACTGTTTTTTTGCCACAAGCAAGACTCCTGCAAAGGAAGCAACAATAGGCCTAAACACCTGAATACAAGCAAAGCACCAAATGCGCGCTTTGTACTCCAGTTAAGACTAAAGGTAAAAAGAAAAATCTTATGAGCCCGGGAAGATTTTTCTTTTGTTTTTTAATGGGCTATGGTAAATAGCGCGGGTCAAAATCCCCCCTATGCGGGAACCGACGCCAAACCTTCTCTCTGTCAATGTTGGAGTAGTCTTATGTCAGTTGATGTAGAGTCACAAGACGCTGATCTGATGGGTGATGTTAGCATCGAAACCGATGACGACGAGGCCGCCACCCCCAAGCTCACCGGAAAAGAAGCCAGTCAGCACACCCTGGAAATGCGTCGCAAAATCGAAGATCGTCTGGAACGCCGTCGCATTAAAGACCAATTAGGTTACGACGATATTTCTGATCTGGATTTCTAATCCAGATTACACAACAAGCCTGCTTAACAGGTATTCGGTCAATATTAAAAAGCTGGAGCCGCCCATGAGGCGGCTTGTTTTTCTCCCCCCCCCTTATAATGCGTTTCATATCTTTACCATTAACCCTTAACTACACTATTGCTGCGCCAGCACTAAGCTTCTATGATCACCCATACAGCCAGCCTGGATGCTACCTTGGCGATAAATAACCTCATGGAAGCGGGCCCTGAAGGACAAGCGGGAGCCAGATATTAATAACCAAAAAGCAGCCAAAATAATAAGAGTTAACCACTGCGTTAACCAAGCGACCGCTGGAGCTCTGTTGTATGCAGCATTCCCCCCGACATAGATTGTATTTTGACATCATCCTTGGCTTTCTGGTGATCATTACCGTCTTTGCCGTTACCGGGCAGGAACAAATCCTCGAGCAACGCCTGGAAATAGATAACCACTCAGGTCTTAGCCTAAACGTCTACGACGATAAGGAGAGTGGTGGCAACTCCAGTATTTACCTGGATAATCCTGGCACTATGGAATGGCACTGCATACTGCGCGACAGCTATGACTTCCCTTTCTGTGGCTTTGAAATTCTGTTCGATCCCGGACGAACCAGGGGAATTGACCTCACTCATTACGATAAGCTGCGTGTCTGGTTAGACTACTCCGGCCCCAGTCAAACCCTGCGTGTTTATTTGCGTAACTTTGATGCGAAATACAGCAAGAAAGAAGTTAAGCAATCTACCAAATATAACCAGGTCGAGTTCAATGTAAACATGCTCAATGGTGTTGCAGAATTTTCCCTGCGCGATTTTTTTGTCGCCAACTGGTGGGTATTCGACAATAACATTCCCCCGCATTTAAGCCGTCCGCAGTTCGACAATATCACTATTTTTGAAGTACAAACTGGCTCTGGTCGCCCTCTGGGTGAACATCATTTTCGTTTGCGCAAAGTGGAGTTTATCGGTCAGGCGTTGAGTACCGCCGACTGGTACCTCACCATTATGGTGATATGGTTATTTATCATTTTAGGCTTCCTCGGGTATCGCATTATTTCGTTAAAAGATGAAGTAGTTGTACAGCGCAAACGCGAATCAGAACTCATGGAAATTAATGAACTACTGGACACGCGCAGTAAAGCATTGGAGCTGAAGGCCAAGAAAGACCCACTTACCGGTGCCTTCAATCGCCTGGGCCTGGAAGAGGCATTCAGTGTGGGGCTCTACGATTGGCGCAACAACAAAAAACCATTGTCGCTGGTGATGATGGATATAGATCACTTCAAAAAAATTAATGACACCTATGGTCACGACATAGGCGATCTGATACTCAGTAAATTGTCTGACCTTATTCACCAACACATTCGTTCCCAGGATTTATTAGCGCGCTGGGGCGGCGAAGAGTTCGTGATAGTTTGTCGCGACACGGACATAGACAACGCTGCAGCACTGGCTGAAAAATTGCGCGGGCTAATCGCTGCCCATGAATTTCATAAGGCCATTCAAGTCACTGCCAGCTTTGGTGTAGCCACGCTCAATACCAATGAAAACCTGGAACAATTATTTAAAGCGGCTGACACGGCGCTTTATGAAGCCAAGGCTGGAGGGCGCAATCGGGTTATTGCCGCCAATGCGACCTGAGTAATAATTATTCAAGCCGCAAATTGTCCATATAAATCACCTGTGGCTTCGGCAGGTTCACCGCAAAAATTTCCAGGCAGTTCACTTCGTCAATGCGCATCTGTCGCTTGGCCGGTGCATTGCGGATCTCATCCATAGCAATACGCAGATTGCTCCAACCAGGGTTTAAACTGACGCGACGGTTAAACCTATCATCAAGCGCATTAGCGCCACGATCGTGTTGCAAATCGGCAATTTTTAACACCACCTGCAAAGTCTCAGCAGCGGGATTATAAATATCGATAGCGAAAAACTGGTAGCCACTCCAATCCCCATAGCGACCGACCCATTTGATACCGGAGTAGGTATCCACCGCCAAGGTTACCGCCAAAGCGAATTGTCCATTGGATGTGTAATTACCAACCCGCTGCTTGGAAACATGCTCGCCGATGTTTGCCAACTGGCGCAACTCATAACTTGCCTCAAAGTTGTTAATCAGCGGAAACTGCTTACGCATTTGCCAATCGCTGTAAACCAACTGCGCGCTTTCCGACAGCATTGGTACCATAAAAATAAGGCTTAGCACACGCAACCCAATCAATAGGGAGCGTCGACCTATTGCGCGCTGCCCCCAGCAAAGTGCGATTAATGCACCCAAAATATTGTGAGATACATCACTCCAGCTAGCATCGCGCCCAATGAACATTTGCGCAAACTCGATAGTGACTCCCAGAGTGAAAATAGTTAACAAAATCCATAGCCAATTCATCCCAAACGGAACAGGGCGCAACTGCACTGCCAATAACAGTACACCGGCAAAAAAAATAACGTGCCCATAATTCCAAAAGTTATTAAATAGCGCCGAAGAATAAACATCCGGCCCCCCTATAAAGAATAATGGACAGGTAAACACGAGCATCACCAGCAAGAACCCAAGCCTGAGACTTTTCAAGCACTCCACCTCATATCACAGAAAAACGCACACTATTTACAAGTATTGGAACAATTTATTACAAAACCCTGGCGCCTCTTTTGGCAAGCTCTAATGGCGAAAAATTTACAAGGTTTAGTATGGAACAGCATGCAGTGGAAGCCGAATACAAACCTGATGTTTTAACACAAACGCGTATTAATTTACGCGCAACGCCCCCGACAACACGCGCAGATAACAGGAATTTCACCATGAGCTATCTACACTCACTATTCAAAGTAACACTTAGTCGCAGCATCAAACTGATCGCTACGCTCAGCGCTGGCTTGGCTTTACTTGCGCCATTCAGCCAAGCACAAACGGTTATTAAGCCAGAGCCAACCGGTATCACTTACAGCGTAAAACCCGATTATCGAAAATGCGCATTTCCCATGTGTGGAGGCTGGTACTTAACACCGGTAAACCAATATTCCCTGGCGTTGCAAACCGAAGATGAAGCTTATGAATCATCAGCGCTTTTACCTAATACCATTTATGTTGCTTACATCAATTACAAACAACTGGGGTTAACCACCAAGCAGATTGCCGAACTGGAAACCGCCATACGCAGTGAGCAGGCGCTCTTGCGCGGCAACATCCTCAACACGCCAAAAACCACTAAACAACTCGTCCGCAAGGCAGCCGCTCAAACGCAAACACTGACAGTAAACGGAGCCTGGATTGGGGCCAATAAAAACACTCCTGTTGGCCCCTACCTGAATATTACCAGCACCGGCATAGTGTGCATTACAACACCCTGCCCTTACTTCAGGGCCACTATTATCAATAGCGATTACAGCAGCGAATTGCATGATCTTTCATTGGAAAAAGCAGGGTTGGATCGCGAACAGGAAGCCTTGGCATGGCAGGCACTTTCCACCCGTGGCTTGGTCATTACCGGAACCAAGTATGAATCCCCGGGATTTGATCCGGCCGGGCGAGAGCCAGGCAAAGGTGTTGGCGTAGCGGCGACTAAAGTATTTTTTGTGTTCCCACCCAGGAAATAATTTCACTAATTTCTAAAATTTTTTCTCGATAGAAAAATCCCGGCTTTCTACCGGGATTTTTTCATTAATATTGTGAATAACCCATACCATTAAATTGCTTGGCAAGATTGGTCGCATAGTTATCCGTCATGCCGCTGATGTAATCAATCACCGCCATCAATGCCAGATACTTATAATTTTGCTCGCGCCTACTCACCTGGGGATGAAAATTGTTTTCGCCGATCAGTGCCATTACACGATTATCTTTATAAGTCATTTGCGATGGCTCACCGAGAGAGGCATAAACCGCTGCGCAAATGGTATTAAGCAGAGTACCTATTACTGTATAAGCACCAATTTCCAATTCAACACGACGCGAGTGATTAAAGATTTTTCGCTTGGCCAAATCTTTTGCCGCCTGCACCGCATCACGCACACGCGGGTCGCACAGGGAAATCAAATCGCCCTCCACTTCACCACGCAAAAATGCATCCTGATGTTTAACGAAAGCAGCAGTTCCAGAATTAATAAACGCATCAATCACCTTACCGCGCACTAATGCGGGTTTGCGGCCGTCATTCACTTTTTTCAATAACCGCTCAAGTTCCGCCAGTTGCGCAGAATCTGCAATAACCGGGTGCAACAATTCATAGATTTCAGCCCAGTTGAGGATTCCCATTTCCAAACCATCTTCCAAATCAATAATGCCGTAACAAAAATCGTCGGCTGCTTCCATTAAATACACCAATGGATGA
>JAGKXA010000270.1 GCA_021151615.1 Cellvibrionaceae bacterium
GTAACTACGCGCTGCGATGGCGTAAACGGAAGACATCTGGCACTTCGGCGCGGGCGCAGCGGCCTAGCCAGAGTCTTCAAAGAATCATCTTGAAGAATTGAGGGGCCCGAGGGACGAAAACCGCTGCCTAGATTAGTTTGTAAATTAGCTTTAACATCATTGGTGGTACCAACGTTTGGAAACCTCCGATAGCCAGCCCCGAAACCTCAAGTTGTCGAATTCTCTCAATAATTGTATTGTCATAGTATTCTCAATCTTAGATAATCGATCCGAAATCAAAAAACCCTCCTCATGAAGACATTTGGTCCAAAAAGAGCATTTGCATTGCTCGCAGCCCTGTTGCTCCAAGCCACAATCGCGATCGGAGCGGTTAATATTACAGTCCAGCCAGATGCAGTGACATCTGTTGCTGATGGCGCAAAAATAACATTAACCGTCACGGCTACTTCAACGAATACGGCTGCGACATTTTCTTATCAATGGTTTAAGCTTAATGGGGCTGTTTATGATTTCTTCGGGACGGCATCGTCCAAAAACACCTTAGTCTTTGCCAGCGCCAAAACGACCGATGCAGGAACTTATAAGGTAGTTGTCACAGAAAATGGAACAAGTGACACCAAAGAATCAGACCCAGCACAAATCATCGTCAATATGCGTCCGAAGATCACGGTACATCCAGTGTCACCTCCAAGTGCGATACGTGAAGGACTGTCAGCTAGTTTTTCTGTTAGCTTGGATGCGACTGGGGCCACGCCCTTTTCTTACACATGGCAAAAGAAGGTTGGGGCAACTTATGTGACTGTTGGCACTCCCGTATCAAAACCCGATTTAACTGATACTCTGAATCTAACCAACCTCCAGCTGGCAGATGCTGGCACTTACCGTGTGAGTGTTACCAACCTCTCTGGAATTATTGTGAATAGCAGGGATGCCATTCTCAAAGTCAACTCGAGACCAGTCATTCTGACACCGCATAGTACAACCGTCAGGAATACCTTCGGCACTACCAGCACACTAAGAGTTGTTGCAGGTGGAAATGCTCCATTCACCTATAGGTGGCTGAAGAACGATGTGGTAATTCCGAAAACAAATTCAGCAACCCTGGTGATCAAGGGAACTGATAACACCGCTGCTGGAGTTGCTGAAGGTCCAGGCAATTACAAAGTTCAGATCGTCAACGCCTTTACTCCAAATGTCCCCCTCTCAGGAGATCTGTTTGTGGGAAGTACAATTACTGAAAGTGCTCAACCTGCGGTCGTTGAAGTCATACACAGGCCAAAGATTTTGACGCAGCCTGTAAAGGCTACAATCGACATCACGGCGGCTGCGGCAAATCCGAGTTTGAGTGTAGTGATGGACACGTTTGGTCCGGGTGGAAATGAGGGGACCCTCCAGTATCAGTGGCAGAAAGACGGTAAAAATATCGCAGATACGCCAAACCGTCTTGGCACCAACTCTGCGACACTCTCCTTCTCTCCAATTTCCTGGAATGACCGGGGAAGTTACCGAGTGGTCGTCAAAAATGAAGTTGGAACCATCACAAGTGCCACGGCTTTAGTGACGGTCATCTCGCCACCGATCATTATTTCTCAGCCGGTAGGTCCTTTGTTTGGTGCTACTGGCGGAACCATTCAAATGGGCGTCGTTGCTGGCGGGACTACACCGCTGACTTATGCCTGGAAATTTCGCCCAGCAGGCCAGGCTTTATTCAATGATAAGGCAGTGGGGACAAGTCCCACTCTCACGCTATCAAGGCTCACGAGTGCCATGGTAGGCGAGTATCAGTGCACAATCTCCAACACGTTAAAGTCACCATCTGTTAGCAGTAGCGTGCAAACTAATTTGATCTACCTCCAGGTGGATGATGCGCCCAAGATTACTCAGCAGACAACAGTTCTGCCTTATAATGCCACGCCAGGTTTGGTAGCGACTCCAAAGATCCCGGCAGGACAAAAGCTGCATCTCAAGGTGGTGTCGTCGGGGACGAACCGTCCCGCTGATGTTCCTGCCACCCCTCCTGCTCCAGTCGTTCCAGCCAACCCATTGAGGTACCAATGGCTTAAAAATAACCTGCCGATTCCTGGGCAGAATGCAGCAGAACTGATTATTGATCCTGCTCAAATTGCAGACACGGGGAAATACAACTGCATCGTCCAGAACTTTAGTGGTAAAGTCACAAGCACTGCGCTGACCATCACCGTCAGCGGGCCTCCAGTCGTTATCGGGCAGCCAGTGGCACCTACCGGAATTGAGGAATCCACGATTGAAACAACAGTTTCCGTTACTGGGTCTCCGACAATTAAGTACAAGTGGCAGAAGCAAGTGCCGATACCGGGAGGGACTGCTTGGCAGGACGTTCCAGGCAAAACGCTCGCTAAATTGTCCTTGCCAGTTGCCAAACTTAGTGACGGAGGCACCTATAAATGCGTGATCACCAACGACTTTGGATCGACTGAGTCGAACACGGTGCTGGTGACCGTGACGCCGATCCCTTCTCCAACCATCGGCCCGGTTACAGGCCAGTCTTTATTTGAGTTTTATCCAACCGTTGCCCGTGCTGGTGAAAAAGTCCGAATTTTTGGTCAAAACCTAAATTATACCAAGAAAGTACTATTCGGAGGACAGGAGGCCACTTTTGTGATCGAATCAAACAATGCCGTCCTTGCCACAGTGCCTGGTTCTGCGCCCGAAACAGATACAGCCATTGAAGTGCGCACTGTTAATCCAGTGCCTACATTCACCACTGGTCTATTTAGAAGGACTGTCGTCTATGAAAATGGCTACAACTTCAACCTCGCATCCACGAGACTGGATGCCACCATTCTGACAACTTCGCCGACGATTCAGACCCGGCTCATCGTGCCGGGTAGCAACTTGGATATCCCTTCAGTTTATTACCTAATGAGGCTAAAGAATCCATCGGCATTTACGGTTTATATTTCTGGCATACCATCCGAAGGTAAAGTGGCGAGCCTCGAGATTTCAATTTTTCGTCAATCTGCCGCGAGCCCGGCTACCACTTTTGCTGGCCCGGATGGAGTCGTCAGGTTCCCGAATACGCCAAATGTAATCACGCCGATTTTAACGGTCGGGGCGCACCAAATTAGTTCAGCTACGACTACTGCGAATGAATATGTTCTTATCCGAATAGCTGGCGGCTGGATCTTTTCCGGCTCAAATTGGACGTTTTATGGTCCGTTTCAGCTTAGACTTACCGCCACGCCCACAACAATCCTTTCAAAACAGTCTGCGCAGTCTCTGGAAATTGCGCAAGTCGGCGGTGTGAAGGTGGCGGACCCTGGAAAGGCGAACTCTACAGAGGCAGTCGGCGCTTCGACACCTGTTCGCTTTGGTGGGGATGAATCGGCTAATTCCGGTCCAGTCGTCATGTGGCATGATGCAGAAGGGCAAGCGCTTTCCTCAAGTCAGGTAGTCTCCAGCTTTACCATGAGTCTGGAGTCAGGGAAGGAGAATGGAGATGATCAGTTTAGTTGGCAGGTAAATGGGGCAGATGGGAAGTCCCTCTTAGCCCTTTGGGTTGACAGTGCCACTGGACGGATCTCTTCGGTTGAACCTGATGGAACCGTTCATGAGTCTGCTCAGCATATCACCCCTGATGGCGGGGCTCACCGCTTCGAAATCGCAGTCAATCAGCAGGCTGGAACTTGGATCGTCTATATGGATGGAGTTCCGCTGACAGAAGAGAGCATTCCATTGCCTGCGGGTTCGCGATTCTCGGAAATTTCGACGGTTTGGGACCTAGGACTTGATGGTCAATCCAGTGGTGCCTCGGTTATATTTGATGATTTCCGTGTCGAGGCAGAGGTGCCAGCCAAATAGCGAGAATACTTAAATTACCAAAGCCGTTTGCACCATGACTGTGCAGACGGCTTTTTTCATGTTGGGAATCCTTTGCCGCTGGGAAGTTGCGTGCTCTTCAAACGCGTGTCAGATAGAAGGGTGTTTAATCGCGTTCTTTTTTACTTCCTGGCTCTGACTTTGATCAACTCCTGCGGCCCAGTTGACCGTGAAGGGAGACTTTTGGCGGACTATGAAACAGCTGGCACTGAGGCGCTTGTGAGGGAGATTATTCGCACTTTGCCAGACTTGAATCCTGGAGTTCAGAAAAGCTATTCGATTACTCTTGGCGAAATAGTCCGTGGCCGAGATTATACTTCGGCAAGTGTGCCCTTTTTGAAGCGTTTTGGTGACCTGAAACTGCGCCTTATTAGCGCCAGTGTGCTTAGCACGGCTCCACCAGATAACACCGCTATTGACCCTGACTTCCGCGTGCCTGTCTTTGTCATCCAAGTGAGGTCGATGAAACAGATAAGTGGGGATACCTGGGAATATGAGGCCGCTTGGTCCTACAAAAAGCAATTCCAACGCCGTTTGTGGAAGGTTATCAGCAAGAATGGCGACTGGAAGGTTGAAGCTGGCACGGAGATTGAAGTGAAATAGTGATCTGCCTTCCCACTTCGAGTGTACGAGTTTGTGGAGTGAGCTGGATTTCAGCGGTAAGCCTTAGGGTGAGTATGCCGTAGGTTTGAGATGAGATTACTTTTGCTGCTTTGCGTGTTTCCACTTGCCGCTGCCGCCGTGGAGTACCGACAGGTGGGATCCGCAGCTGTGGATATCACACCGGACTATCCTGTGCGGCTGAGTGGATACGGGAATCGACGCCTGCCGAACAAAGGTGTATCCCAGCACATCTTTGCCAAAGCGCTTGCGATTGGTACTGACGACGAAGGTCCGGCTGTTTTAGTGACAGTGGACAACTGCGGCATCCCAGCGTCGATGCGAGAGGAAGTATTGAGTCGTCTTTCGGGCAAGACCAAGGTTGTGAGTGAGCGCTTCGCCATTTGCTCCAGTCACACCCACTGCGCCCCGATGATCCTGGGCATTCTTCCGAATCTTTTTGGTATGGATATTCCGCCGGATCATATGGCAGCTATTGAGCGCTACACGCGAGAGTTGACGGACAACATCGAAAAAGTAGCGCTTGCTGCGCTAGTGGATCGCAGACCAGCAG
>JAGKXA010000055.1 GCA_021151615.1 Cellvibrionaceae bacterium
ATTTGATTGGAACTACAAATTAACCGAGCGCTGGGATTTGCGTTTGTTGGCGAGCTATCGCCAGTTACCCGACGAAATCTCGGCGAGTCCTTTAATAAACGATAATAAAGTGATCACGGTGTTCGTTGGGGGGGTGTACCATTTCTGATGGATGCCTGCGGAGCGCACGCGCTGTTTCCCTGCTAAAACTATTATTGCTGGCGCTGTTGCTGCCGGCTACCTATGTGCGCGCCGAAACTTCAACCGCGCACAGCTCATCCTCGCTACCGCTGATTCAATTTTCCATCAAGCCGCGGTTGTGTGTACTCAATGCGGGCGAGGAAGTTTGCCACGACGAATTGCAAGTGAAATGGGAATCGCCAGTGGTGCGCTCCCTGTGTTTATTTCAAACGGATAAAACCGAGCCCTTGCGCTGCTGGGAAAATGAAACTCGCGGCGAATATCAGTTTGAATTGACGGCCAGTGTCAGCACCGATTTCCAATTGCGCGAACAGGTGAGCGATAAACCCCTGAGCGACCAGCGCTTCCAGGTTGTCTACAATGACAAGAAATATCGCAAGGCGCGGCGCAATCCCTGGAGCTTTTTTTAATCCACAAAAGTAGTTAGCAGAATATTTACCAACGGGAAATTTCCATGTCGCAAAACAACTTAATATTACTGGTCGAGGATGACCGCCGTTTGGCGCAGCTGGTCAAAGATTTTCTGGAAAGTAATGACTTTCAGGTAGCGATTGAAGATAACGGTAATCGCGTATTGCGCCAGGCGCAAAACTTGAATCCGGCGCTAATTATTCTGGATTTGATGTTACCGGGCAAAGACGGCCTTACACTGTGCAAAGAACTGCGTCCGAATTTTAAAGGCCCCATTTTAATGCTTACCGCGCGCGATTCCGATTTGGATCAAGTGCTGGGTTTGGAATACGGTGCCGATGATTATGTGATTAAGCCGGCTGAACCGCGCGTACTGCTTGCACGAATTCGCGCCTTGATGCGCCGCTACTATCAAAATGATCCGCGCGAACAGGAAAACATCGGCTTTGGTGAGTTAAATATTCAGCCGGGTGCGCGCAAAGTATCGCTGGCCGGACAGGAAGTGGTGTTATCCAGTCATGAATTTGATTTGCTGTTGGCCCTGGCGGCACAGGCCGGGCAAATTCTCAGTCGCGAATTTTTGTTCAACCATATTTACAACCGTGAGTACGATGGATTGGATAGGACTATTGATGTGCGCATTTCGCAGCTGCGTAAAAAACTCAATGACAACCCGGAAAATCCCACCCGAATTAAAACCATTTGGGGTAAGGGCTATTTATTTATTGCGGATGCCTGGCAATAAATGTGTTTGATAATAAAATTTATGTTCGCTGCGATATGGTCATGTTGGGGTTCGCAAGTCAGCCTACGCGGCTCGCCCCAACCTACGGGGAATGTAACATCCATATTATGAATCGCGCGTTTATCACGCTCTATTTTTTTATCGTCGCCTCGGTGATATTAATCGGCTGGGGGCTCAACCAATTTTGGGAAACACTGGCACCAGAGCAGGAAGCGAGCGCCGAAATTCACGCACTGTTTACTGTTATCGAAAAAGATTTACTCCAGCAACAACCGCAAACAGAAGCAGGTTTTGCGCAGCAAGCACAACAATTGGCGCAGGATCTGCAACTCACCCTGGAAATTTTGCCGCTCGATGATGTGGCCCAATCATCGGCCATGCATGAGCTCCATGCCGGAAAAATCCTTGCCGCCACGAGCGACCGGCAACTTATCTGGTACAAGCGCCTTGCTACGACGGATCAGGTAATTATGCTCAGTCTCCCGCAAGCGGATGACCGTGAATCACCGTTGTATAACTTGCTGTTGATTATTTTTTACCTCGCTATCGCAGTGGTTATTTATTTATGGGTTTGGCCGCTTTCGCGCGACAGTAAAAAACTGGAAGTGCAAACGCGCAACCTCGGCAAAGACGAGGTTCCGCAAACACTGGATATCTCACCCACCTCCACACTTTATCCACTTGCAAAAGCCTTTAACCAAATGGCGCAGCGGTTGCGCGAATTGATTGCGTCCCATCGCGAAATGACCAACGCTGTTTCCCACGAGTTGCGCACACCGCTAGCGCGCATGAAATTTGCCTTGGCAATGATCGACGAAGAAAAACTAAATGATAAAGATCGTCGCCAACTGCGCAGTGTGGAATTGGACATTGCGGAAATGGAATCGCTGATCAGCTCGCTGTTAATGTACGCCGGCTTTGAACAAAAAACCCAGAGCCTGGTTCAATCGCCGGGCCATATGCGTGATCTGCTGGAAGAAATCCAGCTGCGTTTTGCCCGCCACAACGAACGTAATGTGCAATTAAGTGTGAATGATCACCAACCGGAAGCTTTGGTCTACTGTGAATGGAAGTTGATTGAAACAGTGCTACAAAATCTTATCAACAACGCCAAACGCTATGCACAAACCCACATCGCAGTAGAAATCCAACAAACAGAATACGAATACATCATTGCCGTAGAAGATGACGGCCCGGGAATTCCCGCTGAAAAACGCGAGCGGGTATTTGAATCCTTTGTACGCCTGTATCACGAGGACGAATCCGCCAGCGAAAAATCCAACGGCTCTGCCACTGGCGGTTTTGGCCTGGGTCTCGCCATCGTCAAACGCATTATGCAATGGCACAAGGGCCGTGCCGAATTTGTAGAACCCCAACAACTCGGCGGCGCGCGGGCGCAGGTGCGCTGGCCGAAAAACTAAAAACGCGTTTGTTATGATGCCAACAAAGCAAGAAAGTTTTTGGCAGTAAATGCAATATCAGGAAAAGTATTTAGTAGTTTTTTGTCAGCGGTGATCAATTTCAGATCCAGCGATTTTGCCAGGGCTATAAACTCACAATCATAAGCAGAACAGCCGGTATCGGTGGCAAGTTTTAATACGCTTATAGAATCAACTTGATATTCGTTGCCGGTTAATAATTTTTCTGCCTCGGTTTGCATTTCTAAAGCAATACCAAGGTCAATCATATTTTTGCGTACATAAAGCGCCAATATATTGCGGAATTCGCTGCGCCAGAGTGCGGGTGCTATCCATTCTGAATCTATATCCAACAGGCTTTCTACATCAGCGGTGTATTCAGTTGGCAGGTAGAGATAAGCAATAGTGTTGACATCAACAACAATCATTCCCTGCCTTCCCGTTTGGCAGCGTCAATCTCGTCAATCTCAATAAGGTCAGCATTAACCCGGTTGCGTAATGCCTGTGCGGATCTCTTCACCGTGTTTAGCGCGGGCTTGTTGGGCAGCAAGGCTTTTTCGAGGCAGACAATCAGCTCGCTGTTGATGCTGCGGCGATGGGCTTGGGCAGCCTGCTTCAGCTGGGCATACAGCGGATCAGGGATATTTTTGATAGTTAAAGAAGCCATAATGGTTAACCTTTGATCAGATTGCACCATTTTGGTTGCAAAACGGTTGCTGGTCAAGGCTTGGCTTGCTTGCTTTTTAGCTTGTGAATGCTGCGCACCGCCCCTAATGTTTATATGTTGCTACTGCCATAGTTAATGGTATGACGGTGGTAACCCGCAACATTGCGGATTTTGAATCCATGGGCGTGAAACTTCTTAATCCGTGGTTATAGGAAGTTAAAATCTATGTAATTTAGAAGTTGAACTTTGGAATTACATAGAATAGCCTTGCTTTATGATTAAACGCCACATAGAACCTGAATTTCTCCAACTACTGGGTGAATACCCCATAGTGACCATCCTTGGGCCGCGTCAGGCAGGTAAAACCACGCTTGCCCGGCAGCTTTTACCTGACTATGCCTACGTTAACCTGGAGCATCCTGAAACCCGCGCGTTCGCCCAGGACGACCCCAAGGCCTTTTTGGCGCAATACCCCGGTAAGGTGATTTTTGATGAAATCCAGCGCTTACCGCAATTGCTCAGTTACCTGCAGGTGGCGGTGGACAATCAGCGCGAGAACGGGCGCTACGTGCTTACCGGCTCACATCAACTGGCCTTGCGCGAGGCGATTGCACAGTCTCTTGCAGGGCGCACGGCCATCCTTCACTTGCTACCTTTTTCCATCGCCGAATTGGTGGATAACAACTTGGGTTTTGCCAATGCGGAAGATTACCTTTATCAAGGATTTCTGCCGCGTATCTATGATCAGCAACAACGTCCGTCAACAGCTTATGCAAATTACTACCAGACTTATGTTGAGCGCGATGTTCGCCAACTGATTAATGTAAAAGACATTGCCCAGTTTCAAAAATTTATGAAGTTGGTTGCAGGCAGGGTAGGGCAGTTGATGGATTACTCATCGCTGGCGGGTGATGTTGGTGTAAGTGCAACAACGATCAAGCATTGGCTTTCCATTTTGGAAGCCTCTTTTATTCTTTACAAATTGCCGCCCTATTTTGAAAATTTTGGTAAGCGTGTCATAAAAACACCGAAGTATTATTTTATGGATACGGGCTTGTTGTGTTTTTTACTGGGCATAGAAAATCCGCAACAAGTCGCACGTGATCCGCTAATTGGCCAGTTATTTGAAAATCTGGTAGTTATCGATGTGCTGAAAAACTTCTATAACAAAGGCAAGCTGGATAATCTCTATTTTTTCCGCGACAGCAATGGCCTTGAAGCCGATTTGTTATTGCAACAAGGTCGGCAGTTAATACCGATAGAAATAAAATCCAGTTCAACCTATAAACCGGAACTACTCAAAGGACTTAAGCGGATTATGGAATTATCGCCACAAATGGCGAATGCGCACTTGGTTTATTCGGGTGATGCTATGCAGTTCAGTAACGGAATCAATGCTGTTCGTTTTGACGATTTGGCCGCGCGATTGAATTTAATTATAGTGACTCATCCAACGCCTTAATCTGCAAAATTATCTCCAATACCTTGCTGCCTTTCTCCGTTAAATAATATTCCGTGCGTGGTGGCAATTCGTTAAAGCTTTTTTTATCGAGCAAACCATATTCCACCAATTTGCGAAAGCGTTCGCTGAGTACTTTGGTGGAAATGCCTTCAATCGCGCGTTCCAGTTCGCCTGGGCGATTAATACCTTTGCCAACATTGGTTAACACCGACACTGACCATTTGCAGCCGATCACATCTTCCAGTTTTTGATAGCTGGAGCGCGATTTGGTAACAATTTTTTTTGCGTTTTGCATCAGCAATTTACCCCATAAAGTAACCCGGGCACCAAAAAGTGCCCGCTGTTTTTGTACGAACTGCGCAGTTAGAGTGAATCCAATCGTTGCGCAACGATCTTCTTGTGACATTGAATATTTTCAAACCTTAGTAAAGAGGATTCATTATGAAAAGCCAAGCGGTGTTTTACCATGCCGGTTGCCCTGTGTGCGTTGCGGCGGAACATCAGGTGTTGGAATTAATTGATCGCAATAAAGTCAGTGTGGAAGTGGTGCATTTGGGCGAAGCGAAAAATCGCCTTGCAGGGGCCAAAGCCGAGGGCGTTAAGTCGGTACCTGCGCTGGTGGTGGATGGCCAGGTGCTGCATATCAACTTTGGTGCGGCAATCGAAGAACTTGCGTAGTTGCCGGGGTTGTCGCCCGGTTATGCCCGATCAAGGGTTAAATAACCCTTGATCGGGCACTGCTATTCCACAATCGTTTAACAAATGTACGACTTAAGGGCTGGCGCTTATTAAAACCTTGGGGTTAAAATGCGAGCGCCTTCACAAGAAAGGTCATGGCTTTCCTGCAAAGCTCATGTCCAGGCCAAGCAACTGCATCCTGATTTGCGCCAATAAGATTAACGTTTTCGCAAATGCAGTCGTGAGTCTGGTTATTCCAAGAGGCCCAGCCTCACCTCCTCGGCAAATTGTTATTCGGTCAAACAGCGCCCCATCCGGGTTCGCTGGGTTAATTATTCATAAAATTTGGGCCTTGAGCCCAGGCTGACCCTGTTGGCGGCAGACCTTATAAGAATTGTTCGATTGGCAGTGTTTTCACTTATCGCGTCGATACCAGAGGCCATCGCTGGCATGTCTGGCGGTGTTGTTTTGTCTGCGGCGGTAGCGCAGGCCAACAATAACGATAAGAGAGAGCATTATGAAGACCCAATTGCTGACGATTCTGAGTCTGGCGCTGGTGTTGTCTGCCTGTGGCGGCGATTCCAAAAAAGGCGGCTCACAAACCAGTTCTACGCCCACGGGCAATACCCGGTCGAGTGCACCGGTGGTGGTGGCCAGTTCGGCACCGGCGCAATCAAGTGTTGCGCAAACCCAATCCAGTGCTGCAACCAATCCAACCCCGATAGTGGGTGTATTTGTGGATGCTTTTGTGGCTGGGATTGGCTATCGCACCCAGACCCAAAGTGGCCTAACCAATGCGCGCGGCGAATTTAATTATTTGCCCGGCGAGACAGTGACTTTCTATATCGGCGATCTGGTATTTCCGCCGGTGCTGGCCAAGGGCACGGTAACGCCGCTGGATATGGCGCAGACCCTGAACCCTGCGTCGCCGGTAGTGTTGAACATTGCCCGCTTACTGCAATCCCTGGATACCGATGGCAACCCGGCCAACGGCATCACGATTAGCCCCACGGCAGCCCAATCGGCGGCGCCAGTGGATTTCAACCTCAGCCTGGCCCAGTTTGCGGCACTGCCTGCGGTGACCAATCTGGTCGCCAATTCCGGTTCGGTGACGACTGCGGTGGTATCGGTACAACAAGCGCTGACCCATTTGCGCGATACCCTGGTGGTAATCGGTGTGCCGATTGAGGAGGGCAGCAGTTCCGCCAGCCAGAGTTCGGCACCGGTGGTGGTACCCGGTAGTTCATCCAGCCAGAGCAGTACGCCTGCTGTATCGAGTAGCGCTTCCAGCCTGGCGCCTTCATCGATTGCTTCGTCTGCCCTTGCGGTTGTGTCCAGCTCGCCAGCATCGTCTTCAGTTGCGGCGTCGGTGGTACCTTCGTCCATCGCTGCCTCGAGTACACCGGTAGTGGTTGCCTCCTCGGTACCGGCCTCTTCGGTTGCCGCGTCAGTGACTCCGTCGTCAGCCGCGGCGTCCAGTGCGCCAGTAGTAGTACCGTCTTCCGCTGCAGCGTCTTCTGAAGCGGTTTCATCGGCACCGGTGGTGACGTCTTCAAGTGCCCAATCCAGTGTTGCCCCAAGTGCATTCGATGCCGCCAATGGCTGGGCGTCAGTGGGTACTAACAATCTCGGCCACACAGGAACCACCGGTGGTGTGACGGCAGATGCAGCCCATACCTACACAGTGACCAACCGCAATGAACTGCTTGCGGCGCTCTATACCAACCTGGTGATCAACAATGACGGCAGCTTTACCGGTACGGTGGATAGCACCCCGAAAATCATTTACATCGACGGCACCATCAACTTGAATATGAACAAGGCGCTGGTGGAGCAAACCGAAGCAGATTATGTATGCCCCATTGATGGCGCCAGCATCAAAGTCGCTTACACCTTTGAAGACTACAAAAACTTCTATGACCCTAATGGCAGTTGGGGCGCTGCCGTGCCATCGGGCGATTGGGAAAATGCGCGCGTCTGCGCCGCCAACAAGCAAAAGGCAGTAGTGCAGATCAAGGTTGGCTCCAACACCACCATTATTGGCAAGAACAACAACGCCAAAATCGTGCGCGGCCATGTGCGCCTGAGCCCACCCTACGACAACATCATTATCCGCAACGTCCACTTTGAAGATGCCTTCGATATGTTCCCGCAGTGGGATCCTACCGACAGCGGCGGTCGCTGGAACTCGGCCTACGACAACATCAGCATCGATGGTGCGACCCATGTGTGGATCGATCACTGTACCTTCAGCGATGGTGCCAATCACGACAAGCTCTACCCGCCGGTATTCGCCGCGCCTTACAACCTGCCGGAAATGAAAGTCCAGCATCATGATGGCGCCGTGGATGTTAGCAAAAATGCCAACTACGTGACCCTGTCCTACAACTATGTGCACGATCATGACAAAACCCATCTGGTAGGCAGTTCGGACACTATCGCGGCGGACAACGGGCCCAAATTCCTCAAGCTGACCATGCATCACAACTACTTCAAAGATGTGACCCAGCGCCTGCCGCGCGTGCGTATGGGCATGGTGCACCTGTACAACAACCTCTATGACGGCCAGCTCAAGCCTACCCATGTGGATCGCCACTACGGTTTCAGTGTGGGAATGGCGACCGGCCAATTTGGCAAGCTTTACGCCGAGAGCAACGTGTTTGAGATAGCCGCCTCTACCGATGGTATCCAGGCGACCGTGGATAACCTTTACAGCGTCAGCTTCAAAGCCACCACCAGCGTCATCAATGCCTGTAAGGCGGTCGGCTATACCGATGCCGACTGCTCGACGCTCTTCTATGAAACCGGCAGCCTGTTGAATGGTGCCCCGGTGGATATTATGTCCGCCGCGGTGGCCAACGCGGCTGCGCAAACCACGCCGCTGGTGCTTAATTCAGCCCAGACCTATTGGATGCCGTCGAGCTACTACAGCTATACCCTGGACGGCACTAACGGTTTGCGTGATGCCATAGTGGCTAACGCCGGTGCTGGCCTCTGTGCCGATTGCGCCAACCTCACCAAACCTGCGCCTTCCTCCAGCAGCAGTGCGTCTTCGGTTGCCGGTGGGTCGGCGTCTTCCGTACCGGTTGGGGGTGGTTCTTCGGGCGCGAGCAATAGCTCATCATCGGCTGCATCGTCAGAGGCGCCTATCGCCATGAATTGCGGTGCGGATGTGTACTTCTGCGATGACTTCTCGGCGTCCAGCGCCAGCAACTGGAATCTCTTGCCGGTGGCTGGCCCAACCGGTGCGTTTGATCTGTTTACCCAAAACAGCAACCAGATGCTGCGCTACACCGCCGCCAGTGCGGGTGGTGTGCTGGCATTGGTAAAACCAGCAGCGTTTACCGGCGTGACCAGTGGTGATTATTACGTGGAGGCAAGAATCCGCCCGCGCAATAACTCGACAACGGGTAACAAACAGCTCTACCTCATTGCGCGCGCCCAGGATGCCAATAACTGGTATGGCGCCGGATTGAACGTACAGGGATCTACCACCAGCACCCGCGTCGCCATTGGCAAGATGGTCGCGGGCAGCTTTACCGACAATATCTTTACACGCTACAACACGGCCATCGAGCAGGGGACTGCCGGCGGTACCGATGGTGTTTGGTACACAGTCCGCCTGGAGATGAAGGGCAATGCCATCGTGGTTTACCTGAATGGCCAGCCAGTCATTACCGGTACCGATTCCAGCTTCAGCAATGCCGGGCTGATCGGCCTGTACACCACCAACAAGTCCTTTGAAATCGACGATGTGAAAGTGGGTAATGCCGATGTGAAGCCAGTGCAGTTCACTGTCTCGCCGGTAGTGACTACTTACACCGCAGAAGCGGGCGACCTGCCTTACAGCCTTACCGTTACCGCCAAAAACTCCCTGGGAGCGACTGACACCTTTACGGCGGTATCCAGCGATACCGGGGTGGTGGATGTGAGCGTCACTGGCAATCAGGTCAGCCTGAATCCGGTGGGCGCCGGTAGTGCAACTATCACCCTCACCAGCGGTTCTGACCCGAGCAAGACCCACACGATTAGCGCGACTATTGCGCCCCAGTTTGTGCAGCCCAGCCAAACCTACGACCTGACCGGGCGTGTTGACCCGGCAGTGGCGGAAGCCAATGCCCATGTGGATACCCGTCTGTCCATCACCTTTGATGCGCCGCCATCCTTGGGAACGACTGGCCGTATCCGCATTTTCAAAGTCAGTGATGATTCGATTGTGGATACCATCACCCTCACCGATAACACCGATGCGATTGGCTACAGCGGCCAGGGTATCTACCGTATCGTTAAAACCAATCCGCTCTCGATCAGCGGCAATACCCTCACAATCGCGGTAGATAACGCCAAGTTGGCCTATAACACGGCTTACTATCTGGCCATTGCCGATGGTGTAGTGACTGGCGCCAGCGTAAAGGGCACGCCATTTGTGGGCCTGGGCAAGGCGGCTGGATGGAGCTTCACGACCAAAACTGCCGCACCCGCAACGGGCGATGTGACGGTGGATGACAATGGCGCGGCGGACTTCCGCACTGTGCAAGGGGCGATCAACCATGTGGTGCAAACCGTCGCGAAAGATACGCCAGCGACTATTAGCATCAAAAACGGCGACTACCGCGAACTGCTGTTCCTGCGCGGCAAGAACAACCTGACCCTGCAGGGCGAAAGTCGTAATGGTGTGGTTATCCATTACACCAACAGCGAGGGCGTCAACTCGGGTACTGGCGCCAGCCAGGCGGCGGGTTCGCCGGCGGGTGGTCGCAGTGTGTTCCTGGTGGAAACCTCGGACTTGCTCAAGTTGGATAGCCTGACCCTGAAAAACGATACCTTGATAGGTTCGGGTGGCCAGGCAGAGGTGATCTATTTCAACAACGATACCGGGCGCTTGATCGCCACCAACACCAACTTTATCTCCGAGCAGGACACCGTCCAGGTGAAAGGCTACAGCTGGTTCTACCGCAGCCTGATCGCCGGCAATGTGGACTTTATCTGGGGCAACAACCGTGCAGCCCTGTTTGAAGAGAGCGAGATTCGCACCCTGGGCGATTCCCGTGGCAACGGCAGTGGCGGCTACATCCTGCAGGCGCGCACGGTATCAGCCGCCGACAAGGGTTTCGTGTTCCTCAACTCCAGCCTTACCCGCGGACCAGGCCCTCTCGGTCATACGGTGGCAGATGGTGCTACCTGGTTGGCGCGCTCGGGCGGCAGTGCCAGTTACTTCGACAATATCGTCTTCGTAAACACCAAAATGGATGCACACATCAATCCGGCCGGTTGGAACATTAGCCCCATGCCGAACCCTGGAACACCCAGCGCCACCAGCGGCTGGCGTGAGTACGGCAGTATGGATATGAGCGCGACTACGCTGGATGTCAGCCAGCGCGTAAGCGCCAGTTACCAGTTGTCGTTTGGCGAGATCATCAACAGCTACTGTAACCGCGCACAAGTGTTTGCGGCCTACAACTCCAGCGCCGGCTGGAACCCGCTGCCGGGCGATAGCACTGACTGTTTGAACTATGGTTTCTCCAGCAGTTCGTCCAGTGCTGTCACTTCGAGTACCGCCAGCAGCTCGACCATCAGCCAGTCTTCAGTGGCCACCAGTGAGTCTTCCAGCTCGTCCAGCGCGGCCAATAGCAGTGTTTTGTCCAGTAGTGCATTGGCCAGCAGCGAGGTTTCCAGTAGTGAGGCAACTAGCAGCGAAGCCAGTTCTTCGGTCAGTTCTGTGTATGCTCCAACCACTACCAGCTGGTTGCCGAGCTATACCGAATTGCAAGCGGCGGTAGCGACCAACCCGGCGGCTAACACCAATGCCAATTTCAATGTGACGGCAGCGCCGCTGACCTTTGGTGGAATCAAGCTTTATTCTGCCAGTGCAGGCAGCTTGCGCCTGCATTTCAACGCGGCGGGCACTGCCTATGCCATCAACTCAATGGCACCGCGCTCAAGTCTGACACTACTGCAACCCCGGTGGTGTTGGTGGAGGGCACCAGTGGCCAGGTAAATCCCACCAGCCTTAACCTGGCCGGTGGCGTAACCCGCTTTGTATCCGTACCTGTGGCAGCCAGTGCCGATCCACTGACCCTGGCAGTGACCTACTCCAATGCCAGCAATAACTATGATGCCTCTACCAACCCCACTGGCTGCCTGAATGGCCAGATCGCCGTCGTGGATCAAACCGGAAAAACCTGGAAACTGGGTTCTGCCTGCGGAACTGCCCAACAAACCCTGTCGGTCACTATCAGCGATGCCAGTGTGACCGAGCTGTATGTGTTGATGACGCGCAATACCGATACCGGCGGTGGTATTCGCGTGTGGAAAGTCGACGTAACCCGTTAACCCCAATGGGTAATCCTTGGCCCGGCAAGCACAGGCTTGCCGGGCTTTTTTTGCACCTGCTTTTTACATCTGGGGTAGATGAACCGTAAATTTAGGCAAAGCGCCGGGATAAAAACTTGTAATCACCCCTTAAATCGCCAATAAACCCTGATGAGCTGAAAAACATGCGATAGGAGTACCTATGATCCGGGGACTGAAAGCCTTTTTTAAACTGGAAGCGGCAAGTGGCATTTTGCTGATATTGGCAGCAACTATGGCATTAATTGCAGCGAATACCGGGTTAAAAGTCTATTACGATCAACTGTTATCGGTAGATGTAATAGTCGCGATTGGCAGCTTCTCCATCGCCAAGCCGCTGCTGCTGTGGATTAACGATGGCCTGATGGCGCTGTTTTTCCTGATGGTTGGGCTCGAACTCAAGCGCGAAGTCTTGGTGGGCGAATTAAACCAGCTGTCCAAAATCGCCCTGCCGGGTATAGCGGCAATCGGCGGTATGCTGGTGCCCGCGCTGATTTATGCGTTTATCAACCGCCATGATGCTTACGCCCTGCACGGTTGGGCGATTCCCACCGCGACCGACATCGCTTTTGCGCTCGGCATCTTGAGCCTGCTTGGCTCGCGCATTCCGGTGAGCCTGAAAGTCTTCCTGGTTTCACTCGCGATTTTTGATGATATAGGCGCGATCATTATCATCGCGCTTTTCTACACCGATAACCTCTCACTCACCGCCATTATCAGCGCCGGCATAGGCATTGGCTTTATGGTACTGATGAATCGCCAGGGCGTGGTGAGCAAAGCGGCTTACTTGTTTGTGGGCTTGATAGTTTGGGTGAGCCTGCTGAAATCGGGTGTGCACGCGACTTTGGCGGGTGTCGCCATCGCCCTGTGTATTCCTTTCAGAGGCGTGGATTCCGAGGGCAAAGTGCAAAGCCCCATGCATGACATCGAAAAAGACCTGCACGGCCCGGTCGCCTTTGCGATCCTGCCGCTGTTCGCCTTTGCCAACGCGGGTTTGTCGCTCTCGGGGCTAAGCATCAACGATGTCTTCTCGCCTGTATCACTCGGCATTTTGCTCGGCCTGTTCGTGGGTAAACAAATGGGCGTGATGTTTTTTACCTGGCTGGCGGTAGCTACCAAGGTGGGCAAACTGCCCGTCGATGTAAACTGGTCCCAGCTCTACGGCGTCGCCGTGCTCTGTGGCATAGGGTTTACCATGAGTTTGTTTATCGGTTCGCTCGCCTTTGAGCAGACCATCGAGGGCCAGGCCATGGGTGATCGGCTTGGCATCCTGGTCGGCTCACTGTTCTCGGCGGTGTTGGGTTATGTGTGGTTGAGGTATATTGCCAAGCCAAAATAATTAAGGACTTTATAGGGATAGCACTCAATGAACAATTTAAAACACTGGATTTTGCTGTTGGTATTCACAGCAATGCCAGCGGCGGCGTTTGATTTTACTCCTTCCTCTGCCAATTATGATTTCACCCAAACTGTAGAAATTCTGATCGTCGATCAACACAACTCCAAAATTTTTGCGATGCGAGATCCCTTTGAAATGCTCATGACGACATCGCCCAGCCGTTTTTATGCGGCACTCATGGGGGCCTTGATGCGCGGGCACCACAATGGCGAGGGTGTTGTCCAACTCGATGGCACAGCGACGGGTGTTGACTATGTATTGCTCTTCAAATCGCTCAATAGCACGCATATTTTATTGGTTGGCAAACACTGGCTGCAGGATGGTAGCAAAAAGATTCTGTTAACTACCGACGAAGTAATGACGATCTATGAAGTACTGCAGGGGCGCGCGCAAACAGTGGAACCTACGGACTTAAAAAAATGGGAGCTGGTTTTCAAAGAATTTAATGAGCTGCAAGACGCTAATGATGTATATCCCAAGCTGACCAGCGACGACGAATTAAAGTCGATGATGGAGGCAAAAAAATCCCTTGAGCAGCGGCTGCCAGAAAGCCACGATGATATGAAAACCTTACCCTATTACAACAAGGCCGAAGAAAATCGAAAATTTCTAGAGGAGCTGAATGCAAAGCAAGCCGAAGCGCAGACATTGAATACACCACAAGCGCAAGCGGATCGCACCGAAACTCCATCAACAAATACAGCACCAGAGATAAACTCAAAAATTACCGCGCCTAAGCGCGCAACCAATCCGCCGCCGATGATTGCCCCCGAGGATCAAACTTCAAACCAAAGTAAAAATTCGCTCTTTTTGGGTATTTGCATTGCAATTGGTTTGGCACTGGTGACATGGGTCGGGTTCAAGCGCGTAATGCGTTAAGCTGAGTCACTGATTCCGCAGATTGTTTTGCTAAAAATTTTCGTAACTACAAAATACATCCACAAAAGTACATCCACAGAGGAACTTGGTATGAAACATTTGAAAACAGGTTTAATAGTTGCCGCGTTTTTATGTGCGGCGCAATCATTCGCGGCTGAACCCGCAAAATTTACCCTGACCAGCACCGATATCGCCGCTGGCAAGCACATGAAAAAAGCGCAGGAATTTAATGGCTTTGGTTGCACGGGCGATGATTTGTCACCGCAGCTTTCCTGGAGTGGCGCACCTGCGGGTACTGTGGCCTACGCGATTACTGCTTACGATCCCGATGCACCTACGGGCAGCGGTTGGTGGCATTGGCAATTAATTAATATTCCTGCCGATGTGACCAGCCTTGCGGCAGGAGCAGGTAAAGCCGATAAAGCGCCCAAAGGCAGCCAGCATATTGAGAATGATTACGGCGTTGCCGGTTTCGGCGGCGCTTGCCCACCGCAAGGTCACGGTGTGCATCACTACAAATTTACGGTGCACGCCTTATCGAAAAAACTGGAATTGCCCGCGAATGCGTCAGGCGCGTTAACTGGCTATATGATCAATGCCAATTCGCTGGGTTCAGCATCGATTGAAGCGTTGTACAAGCGGGATTAAGACGAAACTTTTTAAGTCAAAATGAGCTTGCTGTTGCAAGCCCATTTTGACTAAACGGGGTGACAGCCAATGCTCAGTTCCCAACCCATCAATGCGTTCAAATTCACGCCAATTATGTAAAAGCATAAGAAAACGGTTACTCAATTAAAAATAAAATTATGTAACCGTTTTTATCGAGATTTTTAGATTTTTCATCACAAAATCCAGTGATTATGGAGATTTTTCGACTTGACGATTTTATCCTCGGCGCGCACTATGGCTGCTTCGGGAATAGCCAACAATTCCCAGCAGGTTCCGGTGCCAACAACAATAAAACCGGCTACCTGGAATGAGTGTCCAAGCGGTTCATTCATTGATTTCCCAAAAAGTGCTGCGTTGCTTTTAGTTCTTTGAGTGGTGTTCTAAGTCCAGCAGCCATCACGCCTTGCGGCGTATCGGCGTTATCGGTCTTTACCCCTGCGATTCGCGGGCGTTGTGTGTTGCAAAAAAAATCCGAATAACAACGATATAGCTACGACAAGGTAATCCACATGAATTCCAAACACTTTTCCCGCCGTGCCGGCCAGTGTGCCGCGTTTATGGCTGTTAGTTTATTGGCAATCGCTCTGCATGCGCAGACGCTCGGCCCCAACCTGGCAATCACCGGCCCCAGCGCCAGCGCCGACGGCTCGGGTTTTGATAACACCAAACTCGTGCGCGATGGCAGTACTGCCACTGTGTCTGTGGCGAGTGGCACCAGCAACCAGCGTGTGTCAGTAAAGTGGGGCAGTGCAGTGACGTTTAATACCGTGATCTTGCGTGAAAGCGGCAGCAAGGTTACCAACTGGCAGTTGGTGGATAACGACAGCGGCACCGTCTACGCGAGTGGCACCGGAATCGGAGCGGAAAAAGTAGTGAATGTTGGTCCGCGCTCATCCAAGAAAATCAATTTGATTGTGAATGCCGCCAGCGCGCCGGGCATTGCTGAATTTGAAGTGTACAACGCAACGGTTACTGTTACTTCTTCCAGCAAATCGTCATCCAGTGTGGCACTGACGAGCTCCTCAAAATCATCTGCAATCCTGAGCAGTTCCGCGAGCAGCAAATCATCAACAACACCTGGCAGCACTCCGGCTACCAGCAGCAGATCATCAGTAGCGAGCAGTGCGGTGGTGGTCAGCAGTTCAATGGCAAGTTCCAGTGTCGTATCGAGCAAGTCCAGTAGTGCATCTTCTATTGCGGATAACGGCACTATTAGTGCCGCTTGTATCCAGTTGGCGACTAACCCATCGGTGAACTGGCGTGATACCGCGTTAAAAACTGATCAGGAAATCGTTTCCTGTTTGTCCAAAACCTTGGGTAAACCGGTTGGTTACGGCGAAAAAGCATTGGGCGGTTTTGATCCCAACGGCAATAGCAAACTCACGATCATCACCAAAAATTCCAGCGTATCCGTTGAGCAGCAAATCCTGAATGCGATTAGCGGCGAAGCGCACAACTGGATTGTGTTCGATAAAATCCAATTCGCGCAGCCATCAGAAATTGGTATGTATCGTTTGGGTTGTAGCAACCCGACGGTGCAATCCATTCTCGGTGCAACCGAAGCCGAGTGTGTGAACTACACGCAATGGTGTGCAAAAAATGGGGTGAGCAGCGCAAACTGTGTAACGCAATTTTTTAATGTGGCGATGAATAAATCCAACAATCCGATTCGCAATCCGGTAATTGGCTCCAATAAAACGATTGATGGTCGCGGCAGTGAGGCCTACTTCCTGTTCAGCGGTTTTGCGATTGGTAAAGACCAAACCGGTACCCCGACCCAAACGGCTAACAGCGTGATCTTGACCCACCTGAAATTCCAGGGCGCGGGCCATACCGAAGATCACTACTGCGACCCGGACATGATTCGCTCCACCGGCGCATCGCACGATATCTGGATCCACAAAAACACTTTCGATACCACCGGGGATTCTGCCTTTGATGTGAAAGTGGGCGCGTACAATGTGACTATGTCCTTCAACCGTTTAGTGAACGTAAAACGCGCAGTACTGCACGGCTCCAGCGACAGCCACACCATCGACAAGCAAATCACCACCACCATGCACAACAACGCGTTTATCACTACCGACGACAGCTACACGCTGCTGGGTAATACGTTGCGTCGCGTGCCGCTGTTGCGCCACGGAAAAACCCATATGTTCAACAATTTGTTTGTGAATTATCGCAACCAGATTTTAAGTTTACGTGTCGGCGCGAGCGCGTTTATGGAAGACAGTGTATTTATGGTGAATGCGATCCATCAGGAGAAGAGCACAGTGGAAGCATCGCTGGCGGAAATCAGCGCGAATCTGTTTAAAGATATTAGTGGAGGTTCGTTCCGCAACGATCGCAACCTGCTGTGGTTCAGTGATGCCGCGTGTAATTTAACCGCATCGACACAAACTGCGTTGACCGCGACCAATGGCACTGTGGCTAACCTCGCCAGTAACTACAATACGACATCGCAATCCACCATCAACAGCTGGCGCTTTGCTGCAGGGCAGGAGTTGGTGAAATATGTGAATGCCACGGCGGGTAAATATGGACAGATTCCCTATAACTCACCTTTGGCGGCGGATAAATACTATGTGCTCGGCCTGGCGCAATCACCCTGTCAGAATCGCTAGGAATTAACGTAAAAGAAATAAAAAGCCCCGGTGAAAACACTAGGGCTTTTTTATTCCAATATCGGTAAAACCGGATGTTATTTAACTGCAGTAACTTCTTCCGATATAGTAACTACCCGTACACCATCCTTACGCGCTGGCGGCATTTTTGCAATTTCACTTTCAATCCAGTTTTTTACATCTTCGGTTAATTGTTTGCGATCTTTTCCTTCTGTCTCGAAAGGCTCGCTGATAACTACGCGAATTGTTCCAGGGTATTTAATAAAATGTTTATGTGGCCAACATTCACCGGCGTTATGTGCGACGGCGATAATAGGTACGCCAGCGCTAATGGCGATATCGGCACCACTACGCGCGTAATTACCGGTTTGTCCAACGGGTGTCCGTGTGCCTTCCGGAAAAATTAATAGGTTGTTGCCTTGTTGTAGCCGCAATAATCCGATTTTTTTAATTTCTTTTAACGCCTGAACAGGATTGCTGCGGTTAATGGCAATTGGTCGCAGACTCGCCAAACCCCAACCAAAAAAAGGAATACGAAACAATTCTTTCTTTAAAATGGTGCTCACCGGCCCGAAATAATATTGCAGGAACATGGTCTCCCAGGTGCTTTGGTGTTTGGCCATGACGACACAGGGAAATCTATCAGCGTGTGTATTGCCGGTAATTTCAAAGCGCACGCCGCAGCACAACCAAATCCAGAGCATCACAAAACGGTTCCAGCAGGTAACTATTCGCCAGCGCCAGCTATAAGGGAAAATGGGCCAGATAATGACCGCAATTAATCCAGCCAGTGCGCTGGTAATGTTGTAGCCGATTGCAAAAATAAAACTGCGAAGTTTTAGCACAGTAAATCCTGTTATTGCTGAGGTTCGTTGGCGATAACAAAACTAGCCGCCGCCGCTAAGTTTTCAAAAACTTGCACTTGTTCCGATTCAATAATCGGTGCATCCGTTTGCAGGCTGGGCACTGCCAGTTGCGCCTGGGTACGGACACCATTGCCGGTGAGTACCAAAATGGGTTTACAGGCCTTTTGGATTGCCGCCTGCAAATCGCGCAGACTGTCACCGATAAAATAACTGCTCTCTACCGAGGTATTAAATTCTGCTTCAATCGCATCCAGCATACCCGGTTTGGGTTTGCGGCATTTGCAATTGTCATCCGGGTGATGCGGGCAGTAAAAAATCGCGCCTATCTCGCCGCCTTTTTCCTCCACCAGCTTGGTGATTTTGGCGTGCATGGCTTCCAGGTCTTCCAACTCGAATTTGCCGCGTGCAAGTCCCGCCTGGTTGGTGGCAATGACCACCGTAAAGCCAGCTTTATTCAAGCGCACAATCGCGTCTATGCTGCCTTCAATGGGAATGCATTCATCGGCAGATTTTACGTAATCGTCGCGATCCTGATTAATAACGCCGTCGCGGTCGAGGATAATTAGTTTCATGGATTAACCAAAGTTAATTAATTGGTAAAGTATTAATGCTGAAGTCAGGAGTGTAATAAACAGGGCGCAATAAATTGCGCCCCTACGTGCACCCTGTAAGGGCGTGATTCATCACGCCCTTTTTATCGCACACGATAAACGTCCAACATCAATTCTTGGTCGGAACCAAATAAGAAATATCGGCCACTTCCAAAAACAATCCGCGCAATTGTTGCAATAACGCCAAACGGTTTTGTTGCAGTGCCGGGTCATCACTCATCACCATTACGCTATCAAAAAACGCATCGACAGTCGGTTGCAAATCGGCAAGCACAGCGAGTGCCTTTGTGTATTCGCGTGTAACAAACAGCGGAGCAACAAGAGTAGCTTTTGCGCTAACCGCTTGCGCCAGGTTTTTCTCGGCGCCTTCTTGCAGCAGTGCTGAATTGACTTCAGTGCTTACCGATGCATTTTGCTTGGCGAGAATATTGGATACGCGCTTGTTAGCGGCAGCCAATGCTTGCGCCTGTGGCAATTTGCTGAACTCGTTGACCGCGAGCACACGCTGATTGATATCCAAAGGTTGCGACAATTGTTTTGCGGTTACCGATTGGAAAACTTCTGCCGGTATCTGCGCATCTTCAAACATGGCACGGAAACGGTCGAGCATATAGCTGAGCACTTGCTCCACCAATTCATCGCCAAGGGTCAGATTTTTGTGCTGCGCTTTGGCGAAGGTTAGCAATTCGCGCAAATCCAGCGCGAGATTTTTCTCTACCAATAAACGCAGCACTGCGATGCTCGCACGACGCAGTGCAAATGGATCTTTGGAACCGGTTGGCTGTTGGCCGATACCGAAAATACCGCTGATGGTATCAAGGCGATCGGCAAGCGCGATAATTGTGCCGGTAGTGGTTGCCGGCAATTGGTCACCAGCAAAACGCGGCATATATTGCTCATTCATCGCCGCTGCTACTTCGGCATTTTCGCCATCGTTTAATGCGTAGTAGTAACCGGCGATACCTTGCATATCGTCAAACTCGCCCACCATATTGGTCACAAGGTCTGACTTACACAATTGCGCAGCGCGCTCTGCCGATGCGGCATCTGCATTTAATTTGCCAGCGATTAATTTTGCTAAACCAGCAACACGTTCGGTTTTCTCAAAAATAGTACCTAGCTGCGCCTGGAACACGATAGTTTTTAAACGCTCACGCAGTGACGCGAGGGTGGTTTTTTTATCGGTTTCAAAGAAGAAGGCCGCATCCGACAGACGCGGGCGAATTACGCGCTCGTTGCCATCGATAATTTGCGATGCATCTTTGCTTTCAATATTGGCTACGGTGATGAAGTTGTTTTTCAGCTTGCCGTTGGCATCCACCACGTGGAAATATTTTTGGTGTTCTTTCATGGAAGCAATTAATGCTTCTGATGGAACGGCGAGGAAACGTTCTTCGAATTTACCGGTCAAGGCTACCGGCCATTCGACCAGCGCCGTTACTTCATCCAGAAGTGATGAATCAATCACTGCAACGCCGCCGACCTTTTTCGCTTCGGCTTCAACTTGCGCTTTGATAGTCGCACTGCGCTCGGTGAAATCCGCAACCACATAACCGGTGTTTTTCAACACGGCAGCGTAGTCGCTGGCTTTGGCCAGTTCGATCGTATTGTTGTAGTGGAAGCGATGGCCGCGGCTGGTGCGCCCAGCTTGCAAGCCAAGGATATTGGCGTTGACCACATCGCTGCCGAGCAGCATCACCAACCAGTGCACCGGGCGTACAAACTCTTCACGTTTTGCTCCCCACTTCATGCGCTTGGCAATCGGCAACTTAGCAAGCGCGTCGCTCACCACTTTTTCCAATAGATCAGATGTTTTTTGGCCCTGTTGCGAAATGCGCGCAACCAATTTCTCGGCTTTGCCATCGCTTTCAGCTTTTAATTTAGACGCGGCTATACCATTTTTTTCAGCAAAGGCGAGTGCGGCTTTGGTGGGCTGACCTTCTTTATCAAAGGCAATCGCTGCGGGTGGGCCCCAGACAACCAATTCTTTGGAGGGTGTTTCGCTCGCAAGATTTTCTACCAACACCGCCAAGCGGCGTGGAGCCGCATAGGCTTTTACCGAATCAAAGGATAATTCCAATGCGGTGAGATCCGTTTGTATGCTTTCTACAAACGCATTCATCAAATTTTTTAAATTTTTCGGGGGCAGTTCTTCGGTGCCCAACTCAACCAGAAAATCAGCAGACATTATTTACTC
>JAGKXA010000056.1 GCA_021151615.1 Cellvibrionaceae bacterium
TACACCTTACTACTGCTTCCACGACGTTGACCTGATTGATGAAGGTCCATCACGTGCAGAAACTTCAAAGCGTTTGCAAACTATCGTTGAATACGCGAAACAAAAACAAGCGGCTTCCGGCGTGAAATTGTTGTGGGGTACTGCAAACCTCTTCTCTAACCCGCGTTACATGAATGGTGCGTCTACTAACCCGGATTTCAACGTGGTCGCTTACGCGGGTGCGCAATTGAAAGATGCGCTGGATGCAACCATCGCACTGAACGGCGAGAACTATGTGTTCTGGGGTGGTCGTGAAGGTTACATGAGCCTATTGAATACCGACATGAAGCGCGAACAAGAGCATATGGCGCGCTTCCTGACCATGGCGCGCGATTATGCGCGCGCTCAGGGTTTTAAAGGTGTGTTCTTCATCGAGCCAAAACCCATGGAACCTTCAAAGCACCAGTACGATTTCGATGCTGAAACTGTTATCGGTTTCTTGCGTCACCACGGTCTGGATAAAGATTTCAAGCTTAATCTGGAGACTAACCACGCGACTCTTGCGGGTCACACCATGTGTCACGATATGCAAGCCGCTGCTAACGCGGGCATGTTGGGTTCTTTGGATGCTAACCGTGGCGATTACCAAAATGCGTGGGACACTGATCAGTTCCCTTACAACATCAACGAAACGGTTGAGATGATGCTGGTATTCCTGCGCGCTGGCGGCCTGCAAGGTGGCGGCGTGAACTTCGATGCGAAAGTGCGTCGTAACTCACCCGACCCAGTGGATATGTTCTACGGCCACATCGGTGGTATGGATACTTTCGCGCGCGCATTAATTATTGCCGACAGCCTGATTCAACAATCTCCGCTGGAAGGTCTGCGTAAAGATCGTTACAGCAGCTTCGATTCCGGTAACGGTGCCGCTTATGAACAAGGCAAGCTGACTCTGCAACAACTGGCAGACATCGGCAACAAGGGTGGTGAAGTGACTCTGCAGAGTGGTCGCCAGGAGTTGTACGAAAACATTATCAACCGTTACATTCGCTAATAGCGATTAATTGCGTTAACCGATTTTTCTAGCAAAGCCTTTGGCCGCTAATAATCGCCCTAATAATCGGGCGATGTTTAGCGGCTTTTTTGTGGATATTATTTTCGTAATTAAAAAACGTAAAGCACTGCGGCTGCAGCCATGTTTGCGCTAGAGTTATGGGCGCGGCTATTTGCCAGGGCGTTTGGCCTGCATTTAAAAATTTCAGCAACGATAATTTTTTATAACTATTAAAAAACACATTGGCTCCAAGAGGACAATAGTATGCAACCCCTTTTTTCCCATCGGCTAAATATATTATTTGCAAGTGTAATGTTGTTGGCGATTCCCGCAAGCGCACTAGCGGCAGAGCCCTTGTATAAAAACCCGGATAAACCTGTTGATGTGCGTGTAAGCGATTTACTCAAGCGTATGACACTGGAGGAAAAGGTCGCGCAATTGCAAACAATATGGGTAGCGCGGCAAAAGTTGGAAACAGAAACGGGCGAATTTACGCCTGAGCATGCCAAAGAAATTTTAGGGGGTGGCATCGGGCAGGTGGCGCGCCCGGCAGAAAATAAAGCTACCCTCACTCCGAATAAAACCCCGGCGCAAACATTGGCATTTACCAATGCGGTACAAAAATATCTGGTAGAAAATACGCGGCTGGGGATTCCCGCTATTTTCCATGAAGAGGCGCTGCATGGTCATGCCGGTCGCAACGCTACCAGTTTTCCGCAAGCCATTGGTTTGGCGAGCAGCTGGGACCCACAATTAATCGAGCAGGTTTACACCATTGCCGCGCAAGAAATGCGTGCGATAGGTACTCATCAGGCGTTAGCTCCTGTGCTGGATGTGGCGCGCGATCCGCGCTGGGGGCGCATTGAAGAAACCCTGGGGGAAGATCCTTATTTGGTTTCTGAATTGGGGGTGGCAGCAGTTAAAGGGTTTCAAGGAAGCGGAGATAGTATTGGGCAGGATCGAGTGATTGCCACATTAAAGCATTTGGCGGGCCACGGTGAGCCTACCGGCGGCTTGAATACGGCGCCTGCACCTATTGGTGAGCGCAGCCTGCGGGAAAACTTTTTACCGCCATTTGAGGCCGCTGTAAAGATAGCGGGAGCGCGCAGTGTGATGGCTTCTTACAATGAAATCGACGGTATTCCTTCTCATTCCAATGTGGATTTGCTGCAAAACATTCTGCGCGGCGAATGGGGTTTTAATGGTGTTGTCGTGAGTGATTATTTTGCTATCGCAGAATTGATTAACCGCCATCATCTTGCCACCGATAAATCGGAAGCGGCATTAATGGCAATGACGGCTGGTGTCGATGTGGAAACGCCCGATGGCGATGCCTATAAAAATCTGCTGCAGCTGGTCAAGGATAAAAAACTTGGCATCAAACAAATTGATCAAGCCGTTGCGCGCGTGTTGCGTGAAAAGTTTGCACTGGGATTGTTTGATAATCCCTATACCAATACTACCGATGTGGATGCGTTTGTAGGTAACCAGCAACATGTTGCCGTTGCACAACAGGCTGCAGAAAAATCTATTGTATTGCTTAAGAACGACAAAAACATTTTGCCGCTCGATAAATCCCGATTGAAATCTGTGGCACTGATTGGCCCACATGTGGATGAAACCTTGATCGGTGGATATAGTGATGTACCGAAAAAGACTGTCAGTATTTTGCAAGGCTTAAAAGAATATCTGGGAAAAGATGTTGCCGTTAATTATGAAAAAGGCACTTTGCTAACCATTGAAAAATGGGCGTCGCATCCGGATTCTGCCGCTGCCAATACCCGTTCCAAACAGCGCTGGCATACCGACGATGTTGTATTGGCAACCAAAGCCGATACCAAAGGCATGATTGAAAAAGCTGTCGCAGCAGCGAAGAAAAGTGATGTAGCGATTGTGGTGGTGGGTGATAACGAAGCGACCTCACGTGAGGCCTGGAGCGATACGCATCTGGGTGATCGCACCAGCCTTGAATTGTTGGGCGAGCAACAGGAATTGGTCGATGCGGTGCTTGCAACAGGCAAGCCCACGGTAGTGTTGTTAATCGGTGGTCGCCCATTGGCAATTAGCAAGCTTGCACAAACTGCACCGGCAATTTTGCAGGGGTGGTATCTCGGACAGGAAACGGGCCATGCGGTTGCGCGCGTGTTATTTGGTGAGGTAAATCCCGGTGGCAAATTGCCTGTAAGTGTGGCGCGATCAGTGGGCCATTTGCCGGCTTATTACAATCACAAGCCCGCCGCAAAACGCGGTTATGCGTTTGAAAAAACCGATGCGCTTTTTCCGTTTGGTTTTGGTTTGAGTTACACGCAATTTACCTATTCGGACATGCAGTGGAGCAAATCCAAACTGGCAGCGAACGACACGGTCGATATTAGCGTAACGGTTACTAATAGCGGTAAGCGTACAGGTGATGAAGTAGTGCAGTTGTATATCAACGACCCTGTGGCCAGTGTTACCCAGCCGGTTAAATTGTTGCGTGGATTCAAGCGCGTCAGTTTGGCTCCCGGTAAAGCAGTGCGAGTAACTTTCACACTGTCCGCTAATCAGTTGGGGTTTTATGATCGCTCGATGAATTTTGTGGTGGAGCCTGGAAAAATCAATTTAATGCTTGGGGCTTCCTCCGCAGATATCCGCTTGAGTGGCGAGCTGGAATTGGTGGGTAAAGTGACGGAAGTTGGTGCCAACAAGGTATATTTAACTCCGGTTAACGTCACGCAACGGTAATTATTTTCTGGGTATTAAATGATCAAGTCGACCACGCCAGTTGAGCAGTATGGCGTGGTTTTTCACCCGCATTTCTTTTATCCTTGGTTTCCCGGCCAGACATACCGCTGGCGATAGGACATCTAAGGAATTTTCTTGTGAACGAATCATCTACACTCAAAAAACTCTCTCTTATTGTTAAATCCCCTTTATTTGCTATGTCTGTAGCTGCACTGGCGCTTACTGCATGTGGTGGTGGCGGTGATGGTGGTGGAAGTGGCAGTCCTTTTGGTTCTAATCAGGGCTCGGTGGGCGGTTCTGGCTGGACTGCCGGGGTCTATAAGCCCTCCAGTGAATTCGATAACTTTTGCGAATCGCCGCGTAAAGGCGTTAGCAAATATACCGGTGTTGCGTTTCCTGACAAAAAAGGTTCGCTTGCCGATGAAAAGAACTTTCTACGTTCCTGGAGCTATGAAACCTATTTATGGTATGACGAGCTTCCAGATCCAAATCCTGCCGGTTATTCCTCTGCACCAGATTACTTTGCGGTGTTAAAAACCAACAAGATGACCAGCTCGGGCGCCAATAAAGATAACTTCCACTTTTACGAATCCACAGAAGAAGCCGAAGCCTGGGATAGTGGTGTGACCTATGGGTATGGTATTCGTTTGAAGGTTTATTCTTCATTGCCACCGCGTAGTTATTTTGTTGCCTATGTAGAACCTGGCTCGCCCGCCGATTTGGCGGGACTTAAGCGCGGTGCAAAAATTTTAAAAATTGACTCTTATGATCTGGTAAATGAAAGCGGTAACGCCGGATTGAATGCTTTAAATGAAGGTTTGTTTCCGAGCAAATTAGGCGCTGCACATAATTTTGAAATTCAGGATTCCGGCGCATCGACTTCGCGTACGGTAACTTTGCAATCGTCTGAAGTGATTACTTCACCGGTGTTGTTAACGAAGGTTCTGGAGACAGCGTCAGGTAAAGTGGGTTATGTGGTTTTCAATTCCCACGTAGAAAAAGCGGAAGATCAATGGGTAAAGGTCGTCAATCAATTAAAACAATCGGCAATTAGTGATCTGATGTTGGACTTGCGTTATAACGGTGGTGGATTGTTATCTATCGCCGCTCAGGTTTCTTATATGGTGGGCGGTTCCAATGTAAAAGATAAAGTCTTCTACGAGCAAATTCAAAATGCGAAGCAAAAAAAGCTGGAGCCTTTTCCGTTTTTGGATTATGGGTTGTACGGCGATTACAATAAACTGGATCTGCCGGCGTTGAACTTAAGTCGTGTCTACATTCTTTCAACGGGCGATACCTGTTCCGCCAGTGAGGCTATTATCAATGGTTTGCGCGGCGCCAATGTTCAGGTTTATTTAATTGGTGACACCACGTGTGGTAAACCCTATGGCTTTTACCCGGAAGAAAATTGCGGCACCACTTATTACACTATTCAACTGAAAGGTGCTAATGCTAAAGGCTTTGGTGAGTACAGTGATGGTTTTGCTCCTGCAACAACCGCCAATAGCGAGACCTTGGTAAAAGGTTGCCGTGTACAAGACGATATTCAGCATCAGTTAGGAGATACCAGTGAAGCCTTATTAGCAACAGCATTAAACTTCCGAGCGAATGGCTCCTGTTCTATCAGGGGTAATGGGAAATTACAGAAGCCCGCAGTTGACTTTGTCGATGGCCGGCTAATTGAACCGGAAGCGAGGAAATTACTGCTGATTAAATAATGTTTCCTTGTCTGATTGCCCCTGCTTGGCCAGGGGCAATTTTTTTGCAATAGAGCCTGTAGAGTAAAGGTTAATCGTTAATGTACGCCGAAAATTTTAATCTTGATGAATATTTAAAGCGAATTAAGTTTAGTGGATCTGTAGCTTCTGATCTAGAAACGCTGGAAGCAGTAATGCGCGCCCAGTTGCATTCGGTTCCCTTTGAGAATCTCGATGTGCAGGCCGGCAAGATAGTTTCCATGGTGCCGGAAGATATTGTCGATAAAATTGTCCATCGCAAGCGCGGTGGTTATTGTTACGAAGTAAATGGACTTTTTTCCATGGCCTTAACTGCATTGGGTTTTGAATACGATATTATCGGTGCACGCCCAATGTTTTATCCGCAGCGTCGGCCTAAAACCCACGTGGTTTTGTTGGTAAAAATTGGTGCAGAACGCTGGTTGTGCGATACCGGCTTTGGCAGTTTCGGTTTGCGTGCCCCAATTGGTTTGCATCAGCTGGGTCAGATAATCCAGCAGGATAATGAAACTTTCAAACTGGAATTGAATGAGCATAACGAGTATGTACTGAAATCCCTGGTAAAAGGGGAGTGGGCAAATCAATTTGGTTTTGATTTGCAGCCAATGGAGTGGATTGATTTCTCGTTGGCTAATTATTACAACTCCACGCATCCGGATGCGGTATTTGTAAAACAATATTTGATTATGCGGCAGCACGATCAAGGGCGGACACTGCTCTCCGGGAATCAGCTAAAACGATTGAGTGCTGATGGCGAAGTTGTTAGCGAAATCGCACCGGAGCACTTGGATGAGGTGCTATGGAGTGAGTTTGCTTTGCGCCGTTAAGCAAAAACTCTTGCCTGTATCTACACAGGCAAGAGTAGTTATTCATCTGAGTAAATGCCGTTAGTTAAATTTATCTATTTTAAATCCTTTCACAATCAACTCAGCATAACCATCGTTGGTATTGTTGCTTAACAACGCGAAATTAAATTTGGCGACTTTAGTTAAATCCAGCGGTGCGAGCCCGCCTTTAAAATCGCTAAATGGAATTTTTACTGTGGTAAATTCAGTGGACGCAGGTAAGGTTATTTGATTGTGCGTACCGCCGTGAACAGCGTACTGACGCAATTGTAAATTCACGCTTTGATTTGATTTGTACGTAATTTCAATAAAGCTTGAGCCGCTCAAATCGATAACTTCTGCTTCGCCAGTTTGATCAAACCCGGCGATGGGGAATGACATTTCACCCCAAGGGGAAACAGTCATTCGAACATGCGCAACCAACGTGGCATTCAACAGGGTGAGTGGGTCTGTACCGGATGCCGGTATAAGATGTTTACTGCCGGTATTGCTACCAATTTTCCAGCTGTGAAAACCATTAATTGTTAAAGGCGCCGGATTTAATTGACAACCACTGCCTGAAAAATTACCTGATGTCCCTTTGGTGCTGTTCACCCAGGTTCCGCTCACGGTGCCAGCATCAAAACTCAACAGACCTTGCAGCTTATTGTTGTCAGCAGTTGTCGCTGTTAGCCAGGGGCCTTTTAATTGACCAGTCAGCAATTGGCTTTCATTGGTTTTAATATTATAAAGCGTACCAGAAACTTTATTGGTTGCGTCAATATCAATGCTTAATACTCCTGTGTCATTACCGTTGTAAGTGGCGCTAAAGCGATAAACACTATTTGCTGCTCCACCTACGCGACTGGCAGAAAAATTTCCGCTATTCGTATCTTTTTTCCAGGTTCCACTAATATCGTTAATCGATGTGAATTCGCCGTTGTAGCTACTCTTGTCGATACTATTGCCACTCTCAAAAGCAACTGTTTGTTTGTGCTGAATAGCGGTTGTATTGGAGAGTGTCGTTGCTTCAGTTGAATTGTCGGCCAATGAAAATCCGATCACGCTGCCATTGAGTGCGCTGGCAAAGAAAGCAAGTTTATCTTTATTGTCGCCACTAAAATTACCTTTATAAACACCTGAATAACTACACAGATGGGTTGCCTCCACATGTTGTTGCGCGCTGGCTACATCAGGCAGTTGATGTGAGCCTCCATCTGCCGCTGAAGCGGCACTCATAATGGTTGTCAGGTTTTGTGCAAAGTTTGCGGAATTAAAATCAATTTGCGTCCAACTCGAGGCCGCCGTTTGTAACGCGGATGAAAGCTGAATCCCGTTTTTGGCGTAGCCATCGGTATCCAGCATCAGTAAGAAGCGCACCATATTCTGTACAGCCTGATGGTTGGAGCTACCATTTTCAATCAGATCTATGGGGGTAATCAGCGCTTTACCCTGGGTGCTACCCAATGTGACTCCGCCAATAGAAAAACTAATTGTTTTGCCCTGTTCGTAGCTGAAAGTACCGGCGTTATTGGTAACTCCGGATTGGGCTCCGGAAACAAATTTTAAACCGGTGATGTTAGTGTCTTTAAATTGACCTTGTAATACAGCAACTGAAGTTGATGTTGAACTTGCCACTTTACTTGAACTTGACGGGTTCGAACTTTTGACTGAGGCTTGAGTTGAACTAGTGGAAGCTTTTTCTCCTCCGCCCCCTCCACCACCGCCACAAGAGGCGAGAATACCGGATGAAAGTAAGATTAATGCGACTTTGTTATTCATATTTCCCTCTAGGGTTCTGAACGGCTGAAAAAAGACATGCACCACCTGCGCGATTAGCGAGTGGACCTGCAGTTTTTAAGGTTGCCTAGAGGAATCTGTGTAGGGGAAATTGAAAATTTTCTGGTGTTAGCGACTATAAATGCTGGCGTAAGTATTCGTAGGCGGCTGACTTATTATTGGTGGCGAATCTTGCGCGAGAATGATAGGGGAGTCAAGAATGGTATGGCTCGGTTTAACGAAAAAGATATGCTATAAACCAGTGCCTCGCTGCCACTAGAATAGTTAACACTTTGGGATATTTATGAATCAATATTTGCGTTTTTTGGCTGCAATCCTATTACCTTTGCTGTTGAGTTCGCCAGTCTATGCCGGGGTTTTGGCTACCAAGCAGCTGTTAACTCCCCTAATTCCCAACGCAGACAGGCTATGTCTGTTCCCGTAACTGTTGCCTATGATCCGAAAAAACCTGTATGGGTGGTATATCAGTTAGTCGGTGTATCGGCTGAGTCAGATCCAGAGGGTGTGGTCGTTGTTGATGCTTCGTTTGAGATGGTTCCCGTTCCGATTACAGACTCTGTTCTGATTTTCAAAGCGTCTGATATGAAAGTAGAAAAGTCTGCTGGTGCATTGGATGAGCAAGTTAAAGCCATGATTGGTGATCGCAGTCCGGAAGAAATGCGCGAACTATTTGGCGAAGAAATGTATGCTGCTTATCTCGCGTTGAGTAAAAAGGAAGGTTCCTATGTGATCGGCAATATCACCAAAACCTATGATGTAGGCGAGCCGGAGGGATTGAATTTGCTCACCAGTGTGGCGCGCGCGCGGAGTTCAACCGGTTGTTCTGAATGTGGTTATAGGGCAAGGTGAAATCCCTGAGCAGTATCGTAATTCATTGATGAGTTCGATCGAGGCCGATAAGTTAGTTGCAGCAATTATCTCGCTCTTGGTCGCATTATTTTTTCTTTTCAGGCGAAAGTAATGTTTCTTGCTGACTGGTGCTGGCTAAAAAAAGCCTGACCATCATTATGGATGATCAGGCTTTTTTCTTCAGCGTAATTTGTCTGAATTAAAAAGTGATTTTCAAATTCAGCTTCGCACTGGCTCCCGCCGCTGGAAAACCAATATCTGTGTAATAGTTTTCATTGCTCAGGTTTTCCAGCGATAAGCCCACTTGCGTGAGTTTGTTAATTTGCCATAGCGCGCTGGCATCGAAGCGGTTGTAGGCTCCCAAGATTTGCTCATCATCGGCACCGCTGTAACGTGTTACTGCAAAGCGCTCATCTACCCGCAAATAATTCAGGTTGAATTGCCATTGTTCGTTGAGCGAATAATGCAGTGAGGTGCCGTAAGTTAATTGCGGGCGACCCAACAGGTGAGTTTCGGAAGAGGGCATGTCAATATCGGTATAGCTGCCGTGTAGACGCCAGCCCAGGTTTTGTTGAACTTGCCAATTCACTTCCGTTTCCAGGCCACTGGTTTCTACCGGAGGACGGTTTACGTTTTCAAATTCCACTGCGTCAAAGTCGATCAGGTTGCGATAGTCGTGGGTGAAATAACTAATTCGCGCTGAATAATTGCGCTGTTGATATTCTGCACCTATGTCTTTGGTGCGAACGGTTTCTGGCACGAGTAAATCGTTACCTACCAGCGGATGGCCGATGGCGAAGAAACTGGGCAATTTAAAACCTTCTCCGTAATTGGCCAACAGGGTCCAGCTTTCATTAAGTGCGAGGCGAGCACCTAAATGGCTGCTGTTATTTGCTGCAAAACCTTCGGCATCATCGCGACGAACACTAGCTTGAATTAAGAGTGTATCAGTGGCGTAGCTATTCAGGTTGATGAATGCGCTGTCGATTTGACGATCCAATGCAAAGTTAACCGGGTATACATCCGGGGAAAACAAATAGCCCTCGCTGGTGCCGTCTTCTTTTTTAGTTTCTGCACCGATATTGGCCCAGAATTTTTGTTGGTTGCCCAAGGTGTTAATCCAGCTAAATGCGGTGCGATTAAAATCAATAACCGAGCCGTTAGGTGGAACTGCATCAAATGGCAGAATGCCGGGTGATGTTAAATCTTCATCGCGCTGATACCAGCTGGCGCTGACTTTGCTTTGCCAAATATTCTTGGCTTGCGCAACCCAGCTAAATGCAGCGCTTTGATCTTTGTAGTCACTTTCATCCAAATCGCGACTCAGGGCAAATTCCGGCCCACCACTTTGCTCGGGGAAGCTGGTGCGCTCGCCATCAAAATAACGGTAATTAAAATTGAGCGTGTGATTTTCTTGTTGCCAATTTAAGCGGCTGGAAAATTCCGTGTTTTTTGCAGTGCTGCCCGGTACAGGTTCACCGGCATCTTTGGTTTGCAATGAGAATGCATAACCGAGGTTGTTGAGTTTGCCTGAGGTGCTGAGGCCGGTGCTGGCATAGTCATCGCTGCCCACACTGGCATTGAGTGTCGTGGTGGCTTTGCCGGGTGTTTTGGTGATGATGTGGATTACACCGGCAAGTGCATCGGAACCGTATACCGCGGATTGTGCGCCGCGAATAATTTCGATGCGCTCGATGGATTCGATATTGATGCTGTTTAAATCAAACGCACCACCGCGGGTATTGGTAGGGTCATTGAGTTGCACACCGTCCAGCAATACCAGTGTGTGGTTGGCCTCCGCACCGCGCAGGGCGATGGAGGTAATGCCACCGGGGCCGCCTTGTTCTTCTACCCACAGGCTGGGGATTTGACGCAGTGCGTCAATCACGCTGTTGTTGCTGAGTTGCAATAATTCTTGGTGGTTGATAACGGAGACAGAAGAAGAGAGTTGTTCATTGGTCACCGGGTTGTAGCTGCCAGTGACGATTAACTCTTCAGTAGCGGAAAATCCGGGAGTTGCGATTAATGCGAGAAATAATGGAGTGAAACGGAAATTTTTCATTGCGAACCTTAATTCATAATTTGCAAGATCTAGTTTGCTGCGAGAACAATGGACTCCGGCATTTACTTCGGGACACGCCGTGAATACGTCCCTGTAGGCTCGGGCGCAGCATCCATGCTGCACACGGTCCCGAAGTAAATGCCGGATTCCATTTTTATCTCACTTGGATAATTGTGTGGATTTTATTCTTTCGGGAATTTATAGAGCGTGTAATACGCATCCATTTTTTCCACCGCATTTTTTTCAAATAATGTTTTTGTTTTTAGTTGCGCATGATAAATTCGCGCCGTCTGTTGTGGATGAATGTTGGGCTGCTCCAGTGTCGCCAGATCAAGATGAATACTTTTACGATCTGCCGCTATTTGAATGGCTTTGACGGCTTCCAGTTTTACATCCAATTCATCCGAACCATAATCCGGGGCATCGCGGTACACCCAGGATTCCAGCGTCAGCAGCGATCTTAGTTCATCGGCTGTTATTTTGCTGTCAATTGGCTGGGTGAGATTCATTGCAAAGCCGGTTTGTGTCGCCTGCATATCAATAATGGCAGGGGCAATGGTTTTTCCATCCCAAACAACGCGTTGCAAACTGGCCACATGCCCGCCTTTTGCCTGCCAGCCGCGCCCGGTTTGGCCGAGCAGCAAGCTGCCATCTTTCAAAAACAGCGGGCGCATTACACCGGATTCCAAACCATCAATAAAGGTTTTCAATCACAAATATTTTTGACGTCCCCATAAATTCGCCCTGGTTATCCGAATACCAGATGCGGCCATCGGGCGCGGTGCCCAAACCGGCGGGGCTGCGCAAACCATTCGCCCAGGGAGCAAATTTTCCGTTGGGTTCAACGCGAATATTCCAGCCCGCTAAACCACCGGCACTGCCCATGTATTTGCCCTCGGCCTTGTAGGTGGAGCCATCGTTGCCATCGGCGAGGTTGATGCTGATGTAGTAAGCACCATCGCCACCGCGCACCGGGCCGTGCATGTAGGAGTGATAGTTGCCGTGATAGGAGTGGGCATCAAAGAGTGTTTCATAACTATCGGCGATGCCATCACCGTTGGTGTCTTTAATACGCGTTAATTCGGCTTTTTGCCCGGCGATGACTTGCAGGCCTTTTTTATCTTCAACCAGCAGACCAAGGCTATCGAAAGTACCTTCCGCAAATAATTGCCATTCACCGTTTACCATGCGCCAGATACCGGCGGTGCGTGTCGCAATCACGGTGGTGTTGTTTTGCGTGAGTGCCAAGCCGAGGGCTTCAAATAATTGTTCGCGGCCGTAATTATCTTTTGGGGGATAGTAGCTTTCGATACTGTAGCCAGCCGGCAAATCCGCTTTGGATGCAATAATTTTTATCGGCTGTTTGCGATAATTAAATTCCGACTTTCTGGCGTGCCAGACGTTAGCCGCCACTTGCATTGTTGCGGTGAGTTTTGCCTGCTTGATGCCGGCGGGTAAGGTCCATTGGTTGTTGGCGATTTCACCTTTATCTACCGCAGTATTTTGCAATAACTGTGGGTTAAGCAAAAACTGTTGGGCAATTTTTATATCGCCACTCAGATTAATCGTCACTTCACCACGTGCATTAATGTGCGTCTGGATTTTTAGCGTGTTTTTACCCACACGGTAATTAAAGGTTGGTAATTCCTGTTTTTGTTTGGAGTTGCGCGTGTAACCTAAAAATTGCGCATCCATTGCGGCAACGCGCGGCAGGTGATCTTCTTTGCTGTAGAGCGATGCCTTGGCCGTTTCAGGATCACCAAATTTTGCATCCTTAAATGAAAAGTCAATTACCTTGCCCTGTGCATTTAAGGGCGCCAATAAAAACTCATTGCTGCCGAAATTAATTTCGCGGCTTTCGTAGCCCATCTTTAAGCCTTTGCCGCCGCGATTCAACAATTCGCCGCTCATATCCAGAAATCCACCTTGCCAGATTTTGGTAATGGCCAGCAGGCGCGGATCAAACGAATAGTTAATGCCCCAGGGCGTGCCCACGTGAATAGCGCGGCCGGAAACACCGATCATAGGCCCGCGTTGGATGCGCACCTCATCATCCACCAATAGTTGCAAGCGATCTTCAATGGGGTCGTATTCCGCCGCCCCGGTTTGTGCGAGCAGTTTTACTGCAGGGCCTTGCTCAAAGGGTTCATTGAGCGTGGCCAGGTAGGCGCCTACCGCATCGATTTGTGCATCACTTAAGGTTTGCGCTGAAAATGCCGGCATGATGGGTAAAAAGGCTTCGCCTTTTTTTGCACCGGTTTCGGCAATCGCTAATTGTGCGCTGGGGTCACGCAGGCTGCGGTGTAAATATTCGCGATTGGCTTTAATGGTAAAGCGGTGGCCTTCACCGCCTTCTACGACTTCGCGGTTGCGTGCTTCGCGTTTAAATAACGCATAGAGATTAGGGCCAGAGCTGACACCCGCATCGTTTTTACTGATCAGGTGGCAGGCATTGCAGCCGACTGATTCAAAGGTTTCTTTACCTAATGCAACAAAATCCACCAATTCTTTTTGATTGGTTTCTCCGCCGGATTTTTCCGGTAAATTTATTTGGTCAAAATCGGCCGGAAGAATAGAAAAATTGCGCAGTGCCAATTGCCCTTGCTCAACCAGGATAGTGGTGGGGCCACCCTGGTCTTCCCAGTTCATGCTGGCGCCGGGGCTGACGCTATCCATGATTTGATTAATTGCAACTGGCTCACCATTAATGCGAGCTTCCAACAGCAAACCGTTTTGGGTTTTGTTGCGCGCTTCGTCAAAGCGCGGTGCGCGAAATTGCACGCTCAGTTGTGACCACTCGTTATTTTTGTTAGGCAAATCGATGGCGTAGCGGCCGTGTAAAAATAATCTGGCTTTACTGCCTTCAGGCACTAAATATTCCAGATTGATTAATGCATCACTTAAATAAGCTTTGGTCACCAGGTGAGCATTACTGGAGGAATTGTTTGAAGAATTGCTGCTGGCTTGATTGAGTACCAGAATATCGCCCGTTGCCGCGGGAGTAATTTGTAATTTGTTGCCAACAGCGCTCACCGCCGCGGCTGTTTTCCACTCGGTATTGTCTTTAAAGTTCAGTGCGGGATTTGTTGCGGGGGTATCGGCCAATGCAAACGCGGCAAGCGAAAAATACGCAAGTGCGAGTGCAGATGCACGCAGCTGATGAGTAAAAGGCATGGTTGATTACCTGTTCTTTCTTTTGAAAAAAGCGCCGCCGCTTATGCAAGTGGCGGCGCGAAACATTGACAGTTCAATAAAGCAAACCGCCAGCGGACAGAAACGGGAATTAGAGTTTACGCACCCAGATATTGCGGAAGCTCACGGGGTTGCCGTGATCCTGTAATCGAATCGGTGCGCAGTCATGCGGTTTATAGGAGGGCTTGCCAATCCATTCGGTAGCGCCCTGGATTTCAAAATGGTTTTGCACCAACACACCGTTGTGCAGCACAGTCACATAGCCGGGCGAGCTGAGTTTTTGTGCGTTATCAAATTTAGGCGCGGTAAAAATAATGTCGTAGCTTTGCCATTCTCCCGGCGCACGTGAGGCGTTAACTAAGGGAATGGATTGCTTGTACACAGAGCCGGCCTGGCCATTGGGGTAGGTTTTGTTGTTGTAGGAATCCAGTACTTGAACTTCATAGCGCTCTTGCAAAAACACGCCACTATTATTGCGCCCCTGGCTTTCCAGTAACTTGCCGTCATCGCCAGTAATATTGGTTGGTGTCATCCATTCAATATGCAATTGCACATCGCAAAAGGATTCTTTGGTTTTGATATCGCCGGTTTTCGGTACGACAGTGACTGCGCTATTGGCCACTTTCCATTTGGCTTCACCACCCTCGGCAGCTTGCCATTGGTTTAAATTTTTTCCATCAAACAACACTATGGCATCGGACGGCGCCGCATTCGCCGGTGCCTGGATAACGGCTGGCACTGGCTCCCAAACTTCGGTTTCCTGGGCGAGTTGCCAGGGTTCTTTTTTACTTTGTTCTGCTTTAGTTGCGTCCGCTGCCTGCAGGTTTGTGCTGGCCATTGCTAATAAGCTAATGCACGCGGGCAGGGCGCCGCGTTTGAAGTTGATGTTAATCATGGAGTGTGTTTTTCCCGGGCTTGTTGCTCTAGGTGTTGCTGTAGTTGTTATCAGTAAAATTTGTTTTAGTTATAGCGACTATTTGTTGATCCAGCGAATGCTTTTACACAGCTTGATACAGAGACTGTGAGTGATTGCCACTCTTTAACACTGCTTAACAGAAGGTGCGATTTTTTGTGGCTAATTGGGGATAGCAAAAGCAAAGGGCTGCAATTATATGCAGCCCTTTGTGATTCTTTGGTGATGAATTGGTGGGCGGTTGAGAAGAATTACTGCGCAATAGTGTTTTGCGCCAGACGTTGGTTGTGCGGGCAATTCAAAAATTTCGAGGTGCTTAGCCAGTTTTTTTCCGGGTAGTAGGAAAACAAAAACTGGTCGCCTTTGATGGTATCGATCACCTTTTGCGCCACGCCTTTACGCACGGCCGGGCAGCCGTGGCTGCGGCCAAGGTGACCTAATTTTTTGGCAAGCTTTAAGTCCACATAGTCTGCCCCGTGAAACACAATTTTGCGCTCCATGGCCAGGTCGTTAAAACCATTCTCCAATCCCTCCATGCGCAGTGAATAGCCATTGCCGCCCACATAAGTGTCTTTGGTGCGGAATAGGCCGAGGCTGGTTTGGTGGCTACCCAAGGTATTGGAGAAATTACGTGCAAAGTTTTTACCGGTTTTCATGCCGTGGGCAACCAGCTCATGAAACAGGAGCTTGCCACTAGCCAGATCAAACACCCATAGGCGCGGCTTGGTGGAGACCAGGGAATAATCAATCAGGGTGAGGTTGCGCGCGGGGGCCATGCCATCACCCAGCGCACACTCCATCGCCGATAAAGCCATGGCAACCACTTTGGGATTGGCGGTGGGGGCGGCGCGTAACATTTTGTTGAGCAATTGCTGGTGAGAAGATGGCCGTTTAAAGACCACTGGTTTAAAAGGGTTGGCAAGCTTGCTATTGTCTGTTGAGTTGGCCTTGACCGGCGAAATTGTCGCTAAGGAAACGCTCAGGCAGGCCGACATTAATAGGGCCTTGATATTTTGGTACCGCATGTAAATCCCCAAGACGCCGGGTACCCTTTTATTTATCGACGATTGTGCGAGTTTAGTCAGGGTAAAATTGTTGATGCAGCAGCCCTGCTGGATGGTTATCGGGTAATTCGGGCCAAGCCGAAAGATTTTTATTAATTAAAACTCAATGTTTTTAGAATGCTAGCACTCTGGTTTGGGTGCAGCAAATAACAAAAGTTCCACAAAAAAAACTTTTCTATAGGCTTTTTAGCTATGGTTTGCGCATGATTTTGCTGTTCCTGTTATTGAAAGGTAATAACAGAGTGTATTCTGCAGGAATTGTTTAACAGGATGTATGTGAAAGATTCAGGCGTGCAGGAGCGCTGGTTTATGCGGTTATTTGGTCGGTTCGGTGTGTCTGTTGTCTCTCTAGGGATTTGGAGTTTGTTGTGGTTTGGCCCGGCAGCGGTGGCAGCGAGCGATAAAAAGTCGGTTGCCAAACCGGATTTTGCGGCCTTGATGGCGCAAGAAATAGAAGCTCGCATAGTGGCCTTGCAACTGGCCTTTGAGGGGGCAAATCCCAGGAGTCCCCATTCCCTTAATCAGGCAGTGAGCGGCTTTTATCATCAGCGCCAATATCGCCCCGCGTGGAACAATAAGGCGCGTCTGAATGAGCTGATCGAATCTATTGAGTCTATGGCGGTAGATGGGCTCAACCCGGACGACTATCAAATCAACCAACTGCGCCATGCATTGCCGCTTATCGGTGATGACTCGCCGGAATCCCTCAGCCTGCGTGTCGACGACGAGCTGCGTGCAACGACGGCCTACCTGCGCGCTATCTACCATCTCTTTAATGGCAAGGTAGATCCCACGGGGTTGGATCCGCAGTGGAACTTTGAGTTGGAAGACCTGACCCAAACCAGCCTGGCGACGCAACTGCTAACTGCAGTGGACGAAGGGGGGGTTGCAGAACTCTTTACCCGGACTCGCCCGCAGCATCCTATCTATCGCAGTTTGGTCGCGGGTTTAAAGCGCTATCGCGAATTAAATGATGCCGGTGGTTGGCCGTCGCTGGCGGCGGGACCAACCTTGAAACCCTGCATGATTGACCCCCAGGTTGCGGTATTGCGCCAGCGTTTACAGGTAACGGGCGAATACCAGGATCCAGAAATAGATGATGAAGAAAGCCAGGCGATTATTGCCGAGTGCCAGCGTCTGAATGCCCTGGCGGCGGCGTCTTCCAGTGCGGCGGCCAGTTCTGCCGCGGCGATTGCCGCAGACATGCTCGCGAGCGAACACCTGTTGGATGAAGACGCGCTTGCCAGTGAAGCCGCTTCTGGCAATGCGTCTTCCAGCGACGCTGCCTCAAGTAGCGAAGCTGTTGCTTCCTCCAGCGCGGCGCCGGTTAATCCTGCGGAAGTGTTTGATAATCATCTGGTAGAGGCGGTCAAGAAATTCCAGCGCGACCAATACCTGGAAGTGGACGGCACCATTGGCCCGGCAACACGTGCGGCACTGAATGTTTCTGCGCAGGCGCGGGTGGATCAAATCCGCGTGAACCTGGATCGCGCGCGCTGGTTGTTGCATAACATCCCGCCTGAAATGTTATTGGTCGATGTGGCCGGATTTAAAATTACCTACTTCAAAGCCGGTCAACCGATTTGGCGTTCGCGTGTGCAAGTGGGAATGTCCTATCGCACCAGCCCGATTTTTAAATCGGAAGTGAATTACATAACGCTCAACCCAACCTGGACAATTCCGCCCACTATTTTGCGCAAAGATGTACTCCCCAAATTGCGCAAGGATTTAAGTTACCTGCGCGAAAACAAGATCCGTGTTTTGGATAGCAGCGGCCAGGAATTGGATCCAGCCAAAATCGATTGGTTTAAGCCGGGCAACGTGACCCTGCGTCAGGATGCCGGTCCCCACGCCGCGTTGGGTAAAGCGGTGATTCGTTTCCCCAACTCCCACTCGGTTTATTTGCACGATACACCGCACCAGAAGTTGTTTAACAAAAGCCAGCGCGCATTTAGCTCCGGTTGTATTCGCGTAGAGCGAGCGCTGGAATTGGTGGAGTTGTTGTTGGCAGAAACGCCGGGCTGGAATAAAAGTGCAATCGATAAAGCGCTGGAAACCGGCAAAACCCGTAACGTAAATCTTGCCAAGCGCGTGCCCATCTTGTTGGCCTACTGGACAGTTGATGCAGTGAGTGAAGACAAGATTGCCTTCAAGCCGGATATTTATGCGCGTGATGCCCAGGTGCTGGCTGCGTTAAACCGTAACAATTGAGGAGAAAAACCCGCAAACAGCGTTAAATGAGTCGAATTCGGTGACTTTTTGTACAGACGCGGCATGCAAATTTGTATTTATGGCAAGTCGCGTCTAGCGTTAATAGGTGTTAAGACCATAAGCCGTATCTGGCACTGACTCCTAAATTAATAGCTAAGGTTCACTAAGGACACCATCCATCATGGCCACCAAAAAATCCTCGCGCGGCAATGAAACCCTTGAGCAAGATGATCTGATCACGCTGGATGCTCCGCCAGAATTGCCAGCAGAGGCCGAAGGGCAATCCATCTCGGGTTCAAACAGCGGTTATATGTATTTTACCGAGCGGGATTTGAACAAAATCCTCTACAACCTGGATACCTTGCGCTCCAGTGTTTATCCCCAGCTAGGCAATGACCAGGATGAGAATGCCAAACCGCCGCAATTTCCCTCGGTGTGTTTGATTGGCCTCGGGCGCTGCGGGTCCAATATTGCGTTGGATGTTGCCTCGCTGGTTTACAACGCGCGCAACTATTACCTCAACGAGTTCACCACCGAAGAAAAAGAAGTGCGCGAGCAGGATCATATGCCCATGCGCTGGATCAAGCGCGGTTTGCATTTGAAAGGCTCCCATCGTGTGAAACCGGTGTTTTTGATTGAGCCTCTGGTGATGCTCGGTGATCTGGATAAAGACATCGATGGCCGCATTCGTTTTTCCCACAAGGGTGAACGCTCTGGTTTTCTCAAGGACTACACCAAAATGAAAATCATGGACTTGTCCGAGGTCCACGCCGGCGGTTCCGGTAATGCGCCGATTCTCGGTCAGTACCTTGCCAAAATTATTTTGAATAAAGATACCCAGCGCTTTTCCAATCCCGATTGGAAACACGTGCACTCCTATTTAATTGATTCCTGCGGTATCAAAGCCAACCAGTCGCGCTTGTATTTTTATATTTTCAGTGCGGGTGGCGGAACAGGCTCGGGAATGGCCAGTGAATTCGGTCTTGCGCAGCAATATGCTTACATGAGCAAAACCTTTGATTCGCGTTCGCAAGCCGATAATGCGGAAAATCGTGGTCATTCTTTTGTGTTCGAGCCCATTTTTACCAGCGGTATTTGCATACTGCCAAACATTTCTGACCACGGGGTGGAAATGTCGGAGGCGTTACATATCAATGCTGGTCGCTTGCTGTGTAAATACTTGTCGGAAGAGTGGGACTTCTCTTACAACTTCGACAACGAAGATTCCAGTGAAGCCAGTGTTATGCATCGCATTCGCCCCTGGAATGCAATGATGCTGATCTCCAATGACATTATGCGTTACGCGGAAGAAACCGACGAAGGTGCAATTCAGCATATTGATGTGAATGCCATGGAGAAGTACGCCAACCAATATATCTCCCAGCAAATTTTTAATATTCTCACGGCGCAAGCGGTTACTACCGATTACGACGAAAACTATTTCCGTCGCGCGGGTATTGATATCGGTGAAACCATTCGCCTGGATGCCAATGACCTCTTTATGAGCCTCGCAGGTCCGGTTGCTGTGGCCTATGCCGAATCGGTAATTCCTACCGCGCTGCCCGTGCAGGGTGTGGATAAGCTACGCGGAATAGAAACCAAAAAAAGTAGCGAGCTGAATATTGATGACCTGTTTTATCGCTCGATAGATTTGCCACACTTCAATAAAGTGACCCAGGCGATTGAGGGGATTAGCCTTTTGCCAATTGAATCTGAACAATATCGTGCAGCGCTAGAGAATTATTTACAAAAGGGCTACGACCCGGAAGAGCTGAAGAACCTGCACTTCTTTAAAAATTGTTCGTCCATTGTGTCGATTATTTCCCTGCCGAAAGATTACAAACTGTCCTATATGGATTTGAATAAACTCAAATCCCATTTGAATGGTTTGTTCCCCAATACCACCTTGAAACGTTATGCGCTGGTAATTGGTGCCTCGGCCAATATTTCGCTGACGACCCTGATTGTAAAAAGCCCTTGCCTGAGTGATGACTTCCTCACCTTAATCGTGGCCTTTATCAAACGCTGTTTCGCCAAAGATCCCTATCGCTTTGATGAACAATTGGATTCCGCGATGCTCGATTTTATCCGCGCTGAAGAGTTTGATGAAAAACTGGTGGATAAAATGCTCAACGAACATGAAAATCCGGCGAAAATCCTCGATACTAACTGGTACGCGATTAAGCCCATGTATGAGAAAAAATATCGCGAGCTGATCAACGACTCGGAAAAATTCTGTTCGATCAATGACATTCGACTTTCGCGCGACAGTGTGAAAAAAGCAATTAAATACCTGCGTGAGATCTATCGTCACAAAATCAGTAAAACACGCATTGTCTCGCTCAACTCAACGTCGTTGTCGCTCGATAAGCCCAAAAAGTAAACGCACCCGTATTTGGGGTCGAATAAAAAACGGAGAGCTATGCCTCTCCGTTTTTTATTGTAAACTGCGCCAAATTGTTAGATGGAGGTTAAGATGGTTCCTGCATTATTAGTTATTGACCATGTGCATGTATCGGTCAAGAATCGCAGTCAGGCGGAACAGTGGTACAAAGATGTGCTCGGTTTTGAACGCGTTGCCGAGTTTGATTCCTGGGCTACTGATAACGGCCCCTTAACTCTTGGTAATGCCCAGGGCAATATCCATTTGGCGCTATTCGAATCGGCGAGTATTCAAAATACGGTTATTGCCTTTAGCGTTACCGCTGAAAATTTCTTTGCCTGGATTGAGCATTTAAAAGATAAGGGAATCGCGACCAACATTATTGATCACGATCTCTCCTGGTCAATTTACTTTCGCGACCCGGATGGCAACCCCTTTGAAATTACCACCTATGACTATGCCGAAGTGCATGGCTATATGGAATGGGATGCGTGATTGGCTTTAACCGGTAACCAGATTTCAATATCTCCCGTACCTGTGTGCGGATCAAAAGCTTCGCCGTAGCGCTCAAAAAAATGCAGCGAATTTTCCGGCGCGACGGCGTGTTGGAATCCCGATGCTGGCAGCCATTGATCAAACGCAATATCAATTGTTATGCGAATGGTTTGCACTGCGCCCGCATGGGTAAACACTGCGTAGGTTTGCGAGGGAATAATAAACGGACTGAGGCTAGCGTCCAGTCCGGTAAAATCCCACACCGTACAGGCGGCCATGTAATAGTATTCATGGCCGCGCAAGTGAATACATACTCCATAACCGACATTGTCCACACGCTGTGTGATCAGATCCCAGCCGCTGGTTAATTGTTGCCAGAGCTTTGGAATTTTTTGCGCGGCGTTTTGATCCAGCGGTTCGCGCAAGCCGGCTACTAACAGCGGGCCGGCCTGTTCGATACGCGGTTCAACAAACGCCTGCTTCATATCAGCCGAAATGTTGTTGGAATCGTTCATCTTTACTCGGGTCCAGTTCGCGCACGGGGCGAATTTCTATGGTGCCAAAACGCGCCGGTGGAATTTTGCTGGCGAGTTGAATAGCTTCATTTAAATCGCGTGCGTCCAGTAAATAAAATCCCGCCAATTGCTCTTTGGTTTCAGCAAAAGGGCCGTCAGTAATCAATGGCTTGCCATCGCGAATGCGCAGGCTGGTGGCCGTTGTTGATGGATGCAGTGCATTGCCACCAATCATTTTGCCGCTCTCACGCAGGCCCTGGCCGCAGGCTTCGCATTCGCTGTTCAACGCTTTCCACTCATTGGAGGTCATGTTGTTAATGATATTCTCATCGTAAAAAACCAGGCATAAATATTTCATTGTCTGCTCCGCTGCGGATTTGAATTGATAGCGATTATGCCTGAACGTGCGAAGGTTCCATAAACATAATTTCCCAGTTGTGCCCATCAAGATCTTCAAAGCCATGGTAATACATAAAGCCGTGATCGATGGGTTCTGTTGGCGCTGCTTTACCGCCTGCTGCAACGGCTTTTTTAACCATTTCATCGACTTCTGCACGGCTCTCGCAAGAGAGGCAAATCAATACTTCCTTGGTGGTGTGTGCATCGGCAATGGCTTTGGGAGTGAAGCCTTTGAAAAAAGGCTCGGTTAATAGCATTGAGTAAATGGTGTCGCTGATCACCATGCAGGCGGCGTTCTCGTCGGTAAATTGCGGGTTAAATGTGTAACCTAACTGCGTAAAAAACGCTTTGGATTTTTCCAGGTCTTTTACCGGAAAATTAATAAATACTTGCGTTGGCATAATTCAGTTCCTTATTGCATCTTGTTAACGGCAGTTGCCAATGATTGTGGAAAAAGTTAACGGCCAAGTAAAAAATTATTCGTAGCGCACTATGGATTTAAAACCACCATAGGCCATGCGTTTAAAGTCAAACGGGGGGTTATCTTTATCGCACATATCCGCCAGCCGCGGGTCGGCCATCACCAGGGCATTAATGCGATCACGCTCCTCGCGTGAGGGATAAATAATCCAGGCAATCACGACGGTTTCATTATCTTTGCATCCTGCTGCCCTGCGGAAGGAGGTCATGTCCTGAATGTCCAAATCATCACCTACGCATTCCCAGTAGGCAATGGCACCGTGTTCTTTCCAAACGGCACCGGCGGTGCTGGCCATCTTCTGGTATTCAGCCAATTTTTCTGGCGCGAGGGGAAGTAAAAAGCCGTCTACATAATGGGTCATGGTATATCTCCTTAAACAGGGTTCGTTTTAAACGGTGTTAGTTGACTGTTATCTAATAGTCGCAGGGGCTCGACGAAAATCGACAGCTACTGGATAAATATTTTTTGATTTCTTTGGAAATTGTTAAAACTGCTTTATAGTCAATTACTTAATCGAAAGCCCGGTCAAAGGCGGGGGGCGAAATCTGCGCCTCCCCGTAATGGACTAACGTGTTTACTGTATTCAAGAGCATGTCTATGGATCACCACGAAACCCTGCTACACGCTATTTACTATTTGCTCGCCGCTACCATCGCTGTGCCGCTGTTTCGCCGGCTGGGGTTGGGTGCGATTCTTGGTTATTTGGTGGCTGGGGCTATTATTGGCCCTTATGAGCTGGGTTTGATTTATCAACCCGAAGCCACCTTTCAGTTTTCTGAATTGGGCGTGGTCTTGTTGTTGTTTGTAATTGGCCTGGAATTAAATCCACAGCAGTTATGGAAGATGCGCCTGGATATTGGTTTGCTGGGTGGTTCGCAAATGTTATTGACTGCATTGGCGATAACGGCAGTGCTTGCAGTCGCGTTAAATTTATCCTGGCAACAGGGCTTTATGATTGGCCTTGCGCTTGCACTTTCTTCCACTGCGTTTGCGGTACCCTTAATGGAAGAGCATAAAATTATGGGCTTGCCGATCGGGCGTAAAGGCTTCTCGATTTTGTTGTTACAAGATCTGGCTGTCATTCCGATTTTATTATTGCTTGCTACCTGGTCGCCGGTTGCCAGTGCGGAAGCTCACGTACCCTGGTGGATAGGTTTGTGCACTGTGGCATTTTTATTGTTGGCGGGGGCGCGCATTTTTAATCCGCTGTTACAGATTGTTGCTAAATACGGTAGCCGCGAAATTCTTACCGCAGCGGGTTTATTAATTGTATTAAGCGTTGCCTACCTGATGCAGTTGGTGGGTTTCTCCATGAGTATGGGGGCATTTCTTGCCGGGATCTTGCTTGCGCAATCCTCCTTTCGCCATCAATTGGCCGCCGATATAGAACCCTTTAAAGGTTTGTTGCTTGGATTGTTTTTTATCGCTGTGGGTATGTCGTTAAATCTGCGTTTGCTATTTGCAGAGCCGCTCCTGATCCTCGCACTGGCACTGGCATTGATGCTGATAAAAATTCTGGTAGTGGCTATTGTTTTGCGCGTGCGCAAATTTCCCGTGAAAGATGGTTTGTTGATCGGGGTAATGTTGGCGCAGGGTGGTGAATTTGCATTTGTGGTGATGTCCACCGCCGAGCAAACCCAATTCCTTCCCAAGGATATTGCCAACTACGTGGTGTTGGTGGTGGGTATTTCCATGGCGCTCACTAGCCCCTTGGTCATCTTGCATGAATTGATTACACGCAAGCGCACCATGCAGGAAAAAGCCAAAGAGGATGCAGCACAGGCTGCGAATTCCTTACATGAATTGGAGCAGCCAGACGCGCACAAGGCAGAGGTGATCATTGCCGGCTTTGGTCGCTTTGGCCAAATTATTGGCCGTATCCTTACCGCCGGTAACATTCCCTTTAATGCGTTGGATAAAAATCCCGAGCATATTGAATTCCTGAAAAACTACGGTGTGCAAAGTTATTACGGCGATGCGACCCGCATTGAATTATTGGAAGCTGCCGGTATTCGTGATGCGAAAGTGTTGGTAATCGCTTTGGTAAATATCGAAGCCTCGCTCACTATCACCAAGCTTGTTAAAAACCATTTCCCTCATATCACATTAATCGTCCGCGCGCGCGACCGCGCACATGCTTATCAACTGGCAGAATTGGGCGTGGAAAATCCCATCCGCGAAATCTACGAATCCAGTCTTAGTGCTGCCATGCGTACCCTCTCGGAAATCGGCTACACCGACGGTCAATCCCAACGCGCCATCGACATTTTCCGCGAACACGACCAAAGCCTGTTACATCAGGCAATTGCGCTGAGTAAAGATCCCAAGGAATTGGCGTTATTGGTAAAACAAAGTCGCAAAGAGTTGAAGGATTTGTTTAGTAAGGATGTGCAGTTGTGATCCGGGACAGTTTTTTGAGGGGCTAATCTTGATGGATCTTGTATACGATAGCGATACATCCAATATTGATTGGATAGGTGTGTCTGATTTGTTTGCGCTGGTTGGTTGGGGGGATCGATCTCCCGAAGACATTAAAACCGCTTTTAATAAAAGTAGTTTTGTGCGCTTTGCTTACAGCGATGGAATTTTAGTAGGATTTGGTCGAACGGTAGATGATGGGAAATACTATGCATCGATTGTGGATTTAATTGTGCATCCGGACTTTCACGGGCGGGGGATAGGTTCTTCTATCCTGGCTTATCTTAAAGATGCACTTGAGGGTTATATCTTTACTACGCTAACGGCTGCTGTTGGAAAAGAGGTCTTTTACGAAAAGCAAGGTTGGAAAAAACAAACTACCAGCTTTATTTGGCCACGTTCTGCAAAGCAGGAGCAAAATAATACCTGAAATTTTTATTGAGCTTTTTTGAAGCCTGGATGCCATGTTTAATAATTTCACCGGCTGCAAACTGGCCTACTTCTGTAACGGCCAACTATTGGTGTACCGGCGCGATGACAATCCTGCTATTCCTTTTCCCAATCAGTGGGATTTTCCCGGTGGCGGCAGGGAAGGGGATGAATCGCCGGAAGAATGTGTGTTGCGCGAATTGGAGGAAGAATTTGGGATTGTGTTGCCTGAATCGCGTTTGGTGTTTCGTCAGCCAGTGGTAGATCATTTGCACAAGGGTTTGTCATGGTTTTTTGTGGCAATGGGTAATGAAGATGAACTAAACGCTATTCGCTTTGGCGATGAAGGGCAGTATTGGCAATTGATGGATACTGCAACATTTTTGCAGGACCCTGATGCTATGCTAATCCTTAAAATCCGCTTGCTTAGGCTGATGTGTGACAATATTGAGTCTTTGCGCTAAATAAAAATTGTCCGCTGTCGAAAGTCAGTTGCCTTATTCGACAAATAGTGAATCTCCCGTTATAGGTTGATATTCATTTTCTCTAATGCGCCACATTATGAAAGGAGCAAGACCATGAAAAATATCGGTAGCTGCCATTGCGGCAATATTCGTTTTGAAGTTGAAGGTGAGATAGATTCCGGTCTGGCCTGTAATTGTTCTATTTGCCAGCGCAAAGGCACGCTCTTGTGGTTTGCGCCCTTTAATGCATTCCAATTATTGGGGGCAGGCGAGAATATCGGTACCTATACATTTAATAAACATGTTATCCATCATAAGTTTTGTCAGATATGCGGTGTCTCCCCTTATGCAGAAGGTGCTGACCCGGCGGGAAATAAAATCGCAGCAATCAACATTCGCTGTATTGAAGGTATAGATCTTGATGCAATTCCGGTGCATCACTTTAACGGCAAAGATGCATGATCCTGGTGCTGGATCTGTTTTTGTTGTTGTGGTCTGCGGCAGACGCTAAAAAGTTTTTTAGGTACTTGTGAGGGAATCTTTATGCAAACACTATTAACCCCTGAATTGTGCGCTGCACTTTTTATCTGCGTATTGGCGCCCATCCACGCTGTGGGAGTGGCAACGATTAAAGGACATTTGGCGGGGCTTGCCTGGGGGAGTGGTAATCGCGATACCACTCCGGATTTTCCGGCCTGGGTTGACAGGTTGTCGCGTGCCCACCTTAATTTGCTTGAGAATCAACCTACGTTTGTTGGTGTAATCCTGATTGCACATGTGGCGGGTGTTCACGATCAGCTAACGGTTTGGGCGGCCTGGTTGTTTGTCGCAGCGCGGCTTGTCTATATTGTGATTTATGGGTTGGGAATTACGTTTTTATCCATTCGAACATTACTGTTTTTCTTCTCGCTAGGCTGTGTGTTTACCATCGCCTGGCGTGTTTTTCAAAGCGCTTCATTGTAAATCGTCGTTACTTTCTCTACGCGAGCTGATTTCTGGTTTGCAATAGTATTAAGAGATAGCTTGTAACTTGCCGCGCAGGAAACGCTGTTCCGGTTCCTGCGTAGTCAGTGCCATCGCTTTTTGGTAAGCGTTTTTTGCATCCTCGTATTGCTGCAGTTGCACCAAAAATTCAGCGCGTGCCGCGTGCAACAAGTGATAATCCTTGAGTTGGTCGCGCGCAACCAAATCGTCTATAAGTGCCAGCCCTTGCGCCGGACCATCGCGGTGCGCAATTGCTACTGCGCGGTTGAGTTCGATAATCGGTGATGGATGGCGAAACAACAGTAAATCGTAGAAGCCGCAAATTTCCGCCCAATCGGTATCAGCAAAACTTGTTGCATCGGCATGCAATGCGGCTATGGCGGCTTGCAAACAATAAATATCAGCGCTGCCAGTGGTCAGTGCGCGCTGTATTAATGCTGAGCCTTCAGCAATTTGTGTTTTGTCCCATAGCGAGCGATCCTGATCTTCCAGACGAATTAAATCGCCATGGCTATCAATGCGCGCGTAGCGGCGTGAATCCTGAATGAGCATTAGCGCCAGCAAGCCCAGCACTTCTGATTCGGGCAATAAATTGGCGAGTAAACGCCCCAGCCGAATGGCTTCCTGCGCTAACTCCTGGCGAATTAACTCAGTGCCGGATGAGGCGGAATAGCCTTCGTTAAATACCAGGTAAATAACATGCAGCACGGCATCCAAACGCGCGGGCAATTCGCTGCGCGCAGGAATTTCGTAGGGAATCTTTGCATCGCGAATTTTATTTTTGGCTCGCACAATTCGTTGCGCCAGTGTGCTGGGTGTGGTGAGAAACGCGCGGGCAATCGCTTCGGTAGTCAGGCCGCAGACTTCGCGCAAGGTAAGTGCCATCTGCGCCTCAGGGGCGAGGCTCGGGTGGCAGCAGGTAAAGATCAGGCGCAGTTGGTCATCTTCAATATTATGTGTATCGGTATATTCATCGTCGTCCGTGTGTAATTCTTCTTCCAATTTTTCGGCGATGTCCTCCCAGGAGGTATTCATGCGTGCGCGTTTGCGAATTTGGTCAATGGCTTTAAATCGGCCAGTAGATACTAACCAGGCGCGCGGATTTTGCGGTACACCTTCAGTGGGCCATTGGTGCAGGGCTGCAGTAAAGGCATCTTGCAGCGCTTCTTCGGCAATATCGAAATCTTTCAACAAGCGAATAAGCGTTGCGAGTACGCGACGTGATTCGCTGCGGTAAATACTGTTGATCAGGGCTTCTATACTGGCGGGCATGGGTAATTGTTATCGGGAGGAATTTTTATTTGTCGCTACAGGGGGATTTAACAGTTTCCAGCTTTTAACCGCTTCATGAAAAAAACCACATTGTTCATAAGCGCGCTGGATAATATTTTTTTGTTCCAATAGTGCTATGCCTTTTTCCAAAGCGGTAAATATTTCCTGACCTTGCGGGTGCTTCTTGCTAACTGGCCAATGCCTGCTGCCGGGTAATGCGACTTTAACGCCAGGAATAGGTACCAACTCCAAATTATCAACTTGCACTTTCATTGCCGGATTACTTTGGAACGGTGCCAGAGTTACATCAGCTCGACCTGCAACTACCATGCGTACTATTTGTACCCAATAGGTGGAATAATGGATGCGCTCAATCCCCAACGATTTTAACGCAGCAACATCTGGCTTCCAGTGATCGTTTGAGGCGGCACTCAGTTTGCTAATTTTTTCGCGCGTAGTTGCATTGAGTGCAAGTTGATTGTTAGCGCGGGTGTAAACCCCGGCGATAAATTCCCCTTCTTTTACCAGTGCCTTGGTTTTGAATAAATGCTCAGAGTAAGGCTTTATATCTTCCCGCCACATAAGTGCACCCGAAATGGGAATTTGACCATCGGTTAGTAATTTTAAAATGCGCAGGTAGCTATTTTCTGGTCGCAACACGACCTTGCCTTTGAATCCACCCAGATGCAGTGCCTGCTGTAACAATACAATTTCAATTACATCGCGCCGTGCGCCCGGCCCGCCAAAATAATCAATAGCAACAGGGTCGCGATCACCAATAAACAATTGGTAATCTGCAATGATGTCTTCATCCACGGCGGCGGTAATGGTGTTACCAGCGTGGCTAAGTACAGTTAGTAGCAGGCCGCAAACAAGCAGCCATGCCCGCACCAAAGGTGTCAACACGTATCTCCTTGGGGATGAGGTTCTTGCGTCATGCAAACTACTTCCAATCTACTGCGCTGTAGTGCGAACCGCTGTGGTAGGCGGTTATAAAAATCATTGTTTTTAAAATTATTTAACAACAAGCATACCCGTTTGATTGGGATTATTTAACTGTTTTACACGACATCTTGCGACGTATCAAATTTATCCTGAAGGCTAAAGCGTAGTCTAGGTAATGAAGTGTTAATCAGTTTATTGAATGGAGGTTTTTGATCATGGCAAAACGTATTTTATTAATTCAGGGGCATCCGGACACCGCTGAGCACCATCTCTGCAATGCGTTGGCCCGCGCGTATCACAGTGGCGCCGCCGCCGCGGGCCATGAGCTGCGTCAGCTTGATGTGGCCAAACTGGATTTTCCGCTATTGCGTAGCCAACAGGAGTGGGAACATGGGGTCGTCCCAGAGCCCTTAAGGCCTGCGCAGGGCGACATTCGCTGGGCGGAACATTTGGTATTTTTCTTTCCGCTTTGGTTGGGTGAAATGCCCGCCTTGTTAAAAGGTTTTCTGGAACAAATTGCGCGCCCGAATTTCGCGTTTGAATCCGATGGCAAAAACCCTTTCGCGCGCAAGGGCTTGGAAGGGCGCTCTGCGCGGGTTGTGGTCACCATGGGCATGCCTGCGTTGGTGTATCGCTGGTATTACCGCGCCCACAGCTTGAAATCATTGGAGCGAAATATATTGGGTTTTGTGGGTATAGGGCCAATCAATGAAACCCTCATTGGCATGGTTGGGCACCTGGACGAGAAAACGGCCAATAAATGGTTTGCAAAAATGGAAGCACTGGGTGAAGCAGGCGAATAACTATTCAAGGTGTGCTCATGTAAGGTGCAAATACTTGCTGGATTTTATTGGGTGCAATTCACTACTGCGCTACAAAACCAGTTTATATATATCAATATTGGTGCGTTCAATCGCACACACTTTTTTCACGGATTCGCGCTGTGAAAATCTGCACAGAAAACGGTTCAGATTTCGGTATGCAATGGGTGGCTGATCAAAACCACTCGCCCAGTGGAGCAGCATAAACAACACAAAATCACAGGCGCTAATTTGATTGCCGAGCAGGAATTCCTTGTCGGCCAGTTCGCCGTCGATAAGACTAAACATATCGCCAATGCGCGCTTGTTGGATTTGTTTAATACCTGCATGAGTCAGTGGATCAGGACTGTGCTTTTGCGGGTAGAAATACACCATCAACTCAGGCTGCAAAGTCGCATTCAAATAAAACAACCATTGATAAAATTTCGCCCGCGCAAGCGTTCCCTCGGCGGGCATCAGGTTTTTATCCGGGTGGCGTTCGCATAAAAATAAACAAATAGCAGCGCTCTCGAAAATCGCCTCGCCATCAACAACCAGCGTAGGAATTCTACCGGTAGGATTCAGCTTCAAATACTCGGGATTTTTCTGCGCCTCGGTCTTACGATCAACCAACACCAATTCATAATCCAACTGCATCTCCGCCAACAACATATGCGGCGCCCAACTGGCATTACGGGGGTAGTAGAAGAGTTTGTACATCCTTGGTTACGAACTCTGCCAACTGATATCAATTTTTCTGTGCTGAGCGACGCAGTCTCGTAAATAAAGGTTGATAAGACTTTGATATGGAACCCCTGATTCATCAGACATAGCTTTGAAGTAATCAATTACTTCTTCACTGAGGCGCATAGTGACAGGTTTCTTTAATTGCGCAGCATAAGGATTTTTACGGGATTTCATTTGGGAGAGGTCATATTCAGATTTCATAAGTCGGCACCTCGATAAAACTTGCTTTCGTTTTTGGTGGCTTTTCGCGCTGAGATGATCCGTATCCTATGGTCATCACGATATTCGCAATGACAGATCATTAACAGGTTTGCCTTATGACTTAATCCTAATAATAGAAACCTATCTTCTTCGGCAGAGTGTTGTTCATCAAAAAACTGTATGGCGTATTCATCGTGGAATACGGATTGTGCTTCCTCGAAAGACACTCCATGTTTCTTGAGGTTTGAGGATGCTTTGGCTTGATTCCATTCAAATTTAATCATATGTACATTGTATGTACGTCGGGTTGAAAGTCAATTAATACAGCAAAAAAAGCCCAAGGCTCTCATCTTGGGCTTTTTGTTACGAAAGCAATTGTTATTAACGCGGATTGGTTCGCACCAACAACTGCTGCAGAGCAATAAAGCAAAACAGCAATCCACCAATCACTATCTTGGTCCACCAACTGCTCAGTGTGCCGTCAAACGAGATGTAGGTTTGCACTACGCCCATAATTAATACGCCCATGAGCGTGCCGAACATATAGCCGTAGCCGCCGGTTAAGAGTGTGCCGCCGATGACTACCGCAGCGATTGCATCCAGTTCCACGCCCACAGCGGCAAGGGAATAGCCGGAGAAGGTGTAGAAGGAGTAGACGATGCCCGCGAGCGTGGCGAGGAAGGCGCTGATGGCGTAGATGCGAATGGTGGTAGCGGCAAGTGGGATACCCATGAGCGCGGCTGAATTGGCATCGCCACCAATGGCATAAACACGACCGCCGAAACGAGTATAGTGGGCAGCGATAATCGCGACTGCCAACACCATCAAACAAATAATGGTGGAGCTACCGATCCAGGCATCGCCAAAGACTTCGAAACCAAAAGCAGATACATCATTATAAAATTCGTGCTCGATAGGAATGGATTCTTCACTGATCACACTCGCCAAGCCGCGCGCGAAAAACATACCAGCGAGGGTGACAATAAACGGCTGCATTTTATAGTAGTGAATAATCGCGCCCATGATGGCACCGAAGGCGGTGCCGCCAATCAATACCACCGGAAATACCACCAGCGGATGCCATTGGTATTTGCTGATAAGCACACTGCAAACTACACCGGTGAGTGCGATCACTGCGCCCACCGATAAATCGATACCGCCGGACAGAATCACAAAGGTCATGCCCACAGCGGCGATAATCAAAAACGCGTTATCGCTGAGCAAATTAAAAAACACGCGCGGTGTGCCAAAGCCTTCAAATTGAATAGCGCCAACGCCGAACAGCAAAAAGAACAAGCAGCAGGTAACGGCGAGTGGAATAAATTTACGATTAAGCATTGTTTACTCCTTTGGCATTTGTAGCGTCAGGAGCAGGGTTTTTACGGAACTTCAATTGTGCCAGTTGCTTTTGAAAGAGCGGCGATTGCAGCAACAATA
>JAGKXA010000057.1 GCA_021151615.1 Cellvibrionaceae bacterium
TTATTACTTAATAAACATGTATCACTAATGAAAAAGGCAAGCCGAAGCTTGCCTTTTGTGATCGAAACAACAATCGGATTATTCGATTGGTAATGACAGGTTAACTACGAATGCAGCGTCATCTGCTTCTGGATCGTCACCATCATCAATCAAAGTACCAAGGGTAAAGCTGAGCTTATCGTTGTACTTGAAGGTGGCATCCAAGTGAGATGAAGTGGTGTCACCATCATCCATGTGCTGGCCGTATTTAAAAGACACTTTATCGAAGATCAACTCAACGGTTGCGTATGAGTAGTCCTCGTTGTTAAGCGGAGCCACTTCAGCAGCCACGGCATCGTAGTAGGTAACCTTGACAGGGCCGTATCCGATCGTTGGAACAATCTCAACATAATCACCTGGAGCAATTTTGTCTTCACCAGCAAGCTCTGGATAATTGTAAGACACGACACTTACACCATATTTAAAATCACCCGCTTCACCTGCATAACCGGCATACAAGTCGTACTCAGTGCCTAAAGTTTCGTCACCAGAAGAAGTCCAGGCACCAGCGAAGAAACCATTACCACTAACATTAACATCAGCAGTTAACGCTGCGCCGCCACCTAAATCGTAACCTCTCCAGTAGTACATGTTGGAAACGCCAACACTGGCTGCCACTTCCGCATGTGCTGCAGGCACAGAAAAGCCTGCAAAAGCAGAAAGAGCGATAGCGCCAGCGATTAATTTTTGCTTCATCTTCATGAGTTTGTCCTCTAATTAATGGTCTTGACTAGTTTGTTTTGAGGCAGCTATTGATAATTCACACTAGCTTGACCCGAGTATTGCAGGGAGCAAGCCAATTTTATTTTTTACATAAAAATCAATGTATTGCAGATTGAATACAAGATTGCATACCCAAAACAAAACCCACCAAAGCACAAGCTTGGTGCACAAAAACCCGATGCGCCACTCCTTGGCGCACCAAAACAACTCATTTGTAGCGAATCATGTCGTCTCTTGCATCCTGCAGCGCGGATTCCGAATTTTCTTCCGCCACAATGGCGCGTGATTGCAAACCCGCGAGCAACTTTTGCGAGCACCAACCCGCTACTCCCTGGAGCGAAAACGGGGAGTAAAACAGCAACGCCACCAATACCAGGGCAACACCAATCAAGGTTTGCGCCGACAACTCCTCGTTCGCCAAATTCTTGCCCAGCAAAATGGCGAGCACCGGTGTCATCAGGGTAATCAGCGACACAGCACTGGCAGACAAGCGCTGCAGAATATAAAAAAACAAAGCAGCACCCACCAGCGACCCCACAATCGCCAAATACACAATGGAACCCGCCGATTTCACCGAGACAGAGTGTGGAAGTTCTCCGTCCATCAACCACCAACTCAGCAACAGACCCGGCAATGAAAATAACAATGCACCTGTTGCCTGATGAAATGCATCCAGATTTACAGATTGCTGTTCAGTCAGTTTTTTTACCCACACACTGCTAAAACTGAATAACACGCAGGACAACAAAATGCCCGAGATTCCATAAATCGAACGAAAATCAAAATGTAATTGGTGATAAAAAATGACAACCAATCCAATCAGCGCCAGTACCAGTGCCAACACTTTTTTTAGCGTAAAAGGATTTTGCTTAAGCAACATCAGCGTCATGAGCCCGGTGACAAATGGCGATAACGCAAAAATCACGGCCACCAGCCCCGACGGAATAAATTGCGCTGCCCAATAGACCACCGGCATATTGGGGAAAATGCCAATCGATGCGGCAAAATAAATCATCCGATACTGCCAAAAAACAACAAAGGATTGACGTAGCATCGCCAGAAAAGACAATGCCAATACCAGCGCGATCGACATGCGCGCCGCTGCAGCTGCAATAAAGCTCAGACTATCGCTACTCCACTGAATAGCGAGCGGGGTTGTGGCCCAAATAAGCACCACTGAAAAATAGGCAAATAACACAGCCACGGCATAACTCCTTATATTCCCTGAGGAGGAAATGGACATTTTCCGCAGCAGTTACTGATTTAAAAACTGAAAGCCAGAAAACAAAAAAGGCCGCAGTTTTTATGCTGCGGCCTTTGTTTACAACGATTAAAACATTAATCAACAAATTCCGCCCAAACATGCGCAATGACCACGCACCAAAAAATTGGTCGCAGGGTCACACGATGTTTCAGGGAATTCATTGAATACATAATATTTTGATCTATGGTTAGATGAATTTGTTAAGTTGGGCGAGAGTAATTTAATTTCTATTCAGCCACAAGTCATTTTGTAGATTTTTTTATCAAGTTGATTCCCCTATACTTCATCGTCGCCAGATCGCGATAACTTTTTAATAAGCCAGGGTTTTAATAAGCGAGAACTTTAATAAGCGAGACTCATGAAAACATTTTTGGTAGGTGGTGCCGTTAGAGACAAACTATTGGGGCGCACAGTCACAGAGCGCGACTGGGTGGTAGTGGGAGCAACACCTGAGCAAATGCAATCCCTGGGTTACATGGCTGTTGGCAAAGACTTCCCGGTATTTCTGCATCCACAGTCCAAAGAGGAATACGCCCTCGCCCGCACCGAGCGCAAAACCGGGCCAGGTTACACCGGTTTCAGCTTTCATTGTGGCAGCGAAGTGACACTCGAAGATGATCTTATCCGCCGCGACCTGACCATCAATGCCATGGCAGAGAGCGAACAGGGAGAGCTCATCGACCCTTATGGCGGCCAAGCCGACTTGCAGAATAAACTGCTTCGCCATGTGTCACCCGCCTTTGCGGAGGATCCGGTGCGCATACTGCGCATTGCGCGTTTTGCGGCGCGCTATCACCAATATGGCTTTCGTGTAGCCGATGAAACCATCACCCTGATGCAAACCATGGTGAGTAATGGCGAGGTAGACCACCTGGTTGCCGAGCGGATCTGGAAAGAAACCGAACGTGCACTGGCAGAACCCAACCCGGAAATTTTTATTCAGGTGCTGCGCGCGTGTTTCGCACTGGAAAAAATTTTTCCGGAAATTGATGCGCTCTTTGGTGTACCGCAAACTGCCATACATCATCCGGAAATAGATACGGGGGTACACACGCTCATGAGCTTGCAGCAAGCGGCAAAATTGTCGGTCAATCCGTGTATCCGCTTTGCAACCTTGCTGCATGACCTGGGTAAAGCGGCCACACCAAAAGAAGAGTGGCCACGCCATATTGCCCATGAAGACCGCAGTTTGCCGCTGGTAAAACAATTGTGTGAGCGAGTGGCCGCACCGCGCGATTATAAAGAGCTGGCGTTGATGGTGGCCCAATGGCATACCCACTGCCACAGAGCCATGGAACTCAAACCCGCCACGGTATTAAAAGTATTACAGGGCAACGATGCGTTTCGCAGACCGGAGCGCTTCCAGCAATTTTTAGTCTGCTGCGAAGCCGATGCTCGCGGCCGAACGGGCTTTGAAAATCGCAGCTATCCGCAAGCTGAATTTTTTCGTCGCGCATTGGCCGTTAGCCAGCAACTGGACCTTGCGCCTTTGCGTGCACAAGGCATTACCGGCCAGGAATTTGGTGAGGCTATTGCGCGCTTGCGGCTCGAGCAAATCACACAATTAAAGCAAGAGTTTTCCATTCCGGAATAGTATTTTGCAGGAGAGAAGCATGGCTGGATCAACCTCTGGAAATCACACTGACCGCAATCATCCCAAGGTTGCACTGGTAACCGGCGCAGCAAAACGTATAGGTGCAGAAATTGCGCGCCAGCTCCACAACGCTGGATTTAATGTCATTGTGCATTACAATCATTCCGCCAGTGCCGCACAGGATCTTGTCGATGAATTAAATGGCGATCGAGGCAATTCTGCGGCAGGTTTTCCTGCAGACCTTAATGATCACACTCAGGTCATTAACCTTGCACAACAAAGTTCGGCGCAATGGCAACGACTGGACTTGCTGGTTAACAACGCCTCCAGTTTTTTTCCTACACCTATAGGTGAAGCTTCCATCGAGGACTGGGACAATTTAATAAACTCCAATCTCAAAGCACCGTTCTTTTTAGCCCAGGCACTCGCCCCCTCTCTAAAACAGACACACGGTAGCATTATCAATATTGCCGATATTTACGCACAGCGCCCGCTGAAAAAACATAGCATTTACTCCATCGCCAAAGCCGGCAATATGATGCTAACCAAAAGCCTTGCCCAGGAACTGGCGCCCGAAGTGCGCGTTAATGGAATTGCACCAGGTGCAATTTTGTGGCCAGAGGATCACTACAAAAAAACTGAAGCGCAACTTTCTGATGAAAACAAAGAGAAAATGCTCTCACAAATTCCGTTGCTACAACGCGGTCAAGTGCAAGACATTGCGCGCACCATTTTATTTTTAGCTAAGGATGCACCTTATATCACCGGACAAATAATTACTGTAGATGGCGGGCGCACGCTTACCATCTAATCATCAGCAATTAAACACTCAACTTTCGACGCAAAGTAATAATGATCAGAACCCAATTACTCACTATTCACGGCGAACACATACAAGGTGGTCGCGAACTCATTGAACGTTGGCAGCGCGATAACAGTGGTTATATCTGGATAGATTTATTAGGGGAAGAACCCGCCGTAGAAAAACAGTTTTTACTTTCCATGGAGTGTCACCCGCTGGCAGTGGAAGATGTACAGCGTTTTCGCCACCCACCGAAAACCGAAACTTTTGATAACTACACGCTGCTGCTGTATCGGGGTATAACTGAATTCAATAAAGACCTTACCATTCAACAGATGACCATCGCGTTGTTTGCCGGTGATCGCTGCCTTATCAGCTGCCATCCGCGCAATTCCATGGGCATAAGTTATTACTGGGAAAATGCACAGGGCGAAAACTTGTTGATTAGCCCGGGGCTTCTAGCGTCGCGCATTATGCGTTTTTCAGTAGGGCGATATCTGGAAACCGTACTTGCGTTTGAGTCTTCGTTGACCGAATTGGAGGACTCAATGCAGGAAAAACCCAACGACGACGTAATGCGCGAATTGATCGCCTACCAATCGCGCCTACGCAAACTCAAACGCATTTTCAGCTATCACGAAAAACTCGTCACCAACCTGCTCAAAGATGTTCCGCAACGATTGATTGATGAGGATGGCGATATAGAGCATGCATTACAGGATTTATTTGAACGCTGTGAACGCTTACATGGCTTAACCACCATGTACTATGAAATTTGTGGCGATTTAATTAACGGTTACCTATCCATCAGTTCGCACCAACTCAATAACACCATGAAAGTGTTAACTGTGATCACCGCGATTTTTGTTCCGTTAACGTTTATCGCCGGTATTTACGGAATGAATTTTGACAATATGCCTGAGCTGCATGCCACCTATGGTTATTTTTATACCTTGGGTGCAATGCTGGTGATTGCAGCAGGATTCGGAATTGTTGCTTATAAAAAGTGGCTTTAGCTAAACTCCACACCTCCATTCACTCATTTACTTTTTGAGACAAAGTGCGCGCTATGATATTAAGGATATTCGCTGGACTACTGGGATGTTTCCTCCTGCCCCTCTGCCAACCTGCTGCCGCTGCCATTCTAAATTGCAAAGCAGCCGATGGAAAAACCATCTTTACCGATGATCCACGCAAATGCGGCAAACAACCAGCCGCCGAAGTTCAACTGGATATCCCCAAACAAACCCGGGTTAATTATCGCTACCCGGAACGGCTTTATGATCGCGGCTCCAGTCATTGGCCAATTTTTATTGAGCGCCCCGAAACCCCGGATGATAAAAAAATTTACGACAAAGCTGTTGCACGCCTGACAAAAACACTGGATATGGTTTTCACCAAATTTCCCTACGCAACGCACGCAAAATTGAAAACGGTAACTTTCTATATTATGCGAGGCCCAAAGCATCATTTAGGAGGTGAAGATAATGGAGCGCGATATATCCATCGCAAAATAGAACACTACTCATTACATGACGATCGCTGGAATAATGCAGTGGTCATTTACAGCGCAGACAATTATTTGCGTCAAACCAACCTATGGAATAATCACCTTATCGTTCATGAGCTAGCTCATGCCTGGCACTTTTTGGAATGGACATACCAATATCAGCCAATCATCGATATTTGGTTAAATTCTCGCAGCAATGGACTTTATCAATCAGTAAAGGACTATAAAGGAAGATTAGTTAAACCCGCCTATGCAACAACCAATGAATTTGAGTATTTTGCGGAGTTGACATCCATGTATTTTGTTGGGGGACCTTACTACCCATTTGACAAACATGGCTTGGAAAAGTATGACCCCAGAGGTTACAACATGATAGAAAATTACTGGCTTACGCAAGCAAAAAACTAGCTCGCAACAGAAATAACCTTTCCCTGCCATTCAAAATCAATCGCCCACAACGTTTGTGAAGCTTGATCATATTCAGCCCATAATTGTTGGTAGGTTTTTTGTAACTGCGGATGCAAAACAGCGGGGGCTATTTCCGATAGTGGCAAGAGCACGAATGCATTTTTGGTAATTTCTGCACGAGGCAATTCAATGCCGCTATCAACCCCGACGAAATCGCCAAAGGTGAGAATATCTATATCCAGCGTCCTGGGACTAAATTTGGGGCCACTGCGCTTGCGACCATTATCATCTTCAATACGCTTTAAATTTTCGGACAACTCGGCAATAGCCAGGTTAGTTTCCGCACCAACCACCAGATTAAAAAAATTGCTTCCATCAAATCCGACTGATTTACTTTCATACACGGATGAAATCTTTAATTCGCCCAACAATTCGCTCAAGGCATCCAGCGCGGCCAAAATATGCTTATGGCGATCCACATTACTGCCAAGGCTTAAATAAATCGCCGTCATAAGGGCAGGCCCTCGGGGCGAGCGCCACGTTCGATAATCAAGCCCACATCGCGCGCGCCGCGCACTGCGCCTGGCTTACTTAACCGCAAGCGCAACCAGGGCACATCAAATTCCGAGCGAATTATTTGTGCAATTTCTTCAGCAAGGGTTTCGACCAACAGCGCGTTGCGATTTTCCACATAGGCAATCAAGCGCTTGGAAACCGCTTTGTAATTGAGCGCAAACTGGATGTCGTCGGTGGCTGCTGCTTTACCAATATCGCTGGCCATTTCCAGATCGATACTCACTGTTTGGCGCACTTCGCGCTCCCAATCGTAAATTCCAATAATGGTGTCTATGCGTAAATCGCGGATGTAAACAATATCCATAATCAGCGTCTGCTAAAAAATTGAAATAAATTAAAGCCGCGAAAGTGAATCCAGCGGCCAGCGCGCTTTGATATTAATCGCCAGCTCTTCATGTTGACCCGCCAATAGTCGTTGGCAGCCAGCGTAGGCAATCATGGCGCCATTGTCGGTGCAAAATTCGTGGCGGGCGTAAAATACTTTTGCGCCGATTTTGGCAAGCTCGCTATCCAGATCAGCGCGCAATTTTTTGTTGGCGGAGACGCCGCCAGCAATAACCAGCGTTTTCATTCCAGTCTGCTCGAGCGCGCGCTTGCATTTAATCACCAGCGTATCCACTACCGCCGCTTGGAATGCATTGGCAATATCCGCACAGGTTTGATCATCGGGCAAACCATTTTCCTGCTTGTTTGCATTTACGGCAGTGAGGGTTGCGGTTTTTAATCCACTAAAACTGAAGTCCAAACCGGGGCGATCTACCATAGGGCGAGGAAACTTAAAGCGCCCTTCGATTCCACGCTCAGCCAACTTTGCCACCTGCGGGCCGCCGGGATAATCCAGATCGAGCATTTTTGCAGCTTTATCGAACGCCTCGCCGGCTGCGTCATCGATGGACTCGCCCAACAATTCATAATCACCCAAGGCATTTACTTTAACGAGCTGGGTGTGACCGCCAGAAACCAGCAGTGCTACAAACGGAAATTCCGGAGGATTTGCCTCAAGCATGGGCGCAAGCAAATGACCTTCCATATGGTGGACACCAATCGCTGGCACTTTCCAGGCGTAGGCGAGCGAGCGCCCGAAGGAAGCACCAACCATCAAGGCCCCCACCAAGCCGGGGCCGGAAGTGTAGGCGATAGCATCTATATCACCCGCGCGGGTACCACTCTTTTCCATTACTTCGTTAATAAGAGGCAACAGCTTACGCACATGGTCACGCGAGGCAAGCTCAGGTACAACGCCACCATACTCGGCATGAAGCGCAATCTGGGTATAGAGCACATGGGCGAGCAGACCACGTTCGCTGTCATAAACAGCCACACCGGTTTCATCACAGGATGTTTCCAGCCCCAACACACGCATAACCAACCTCAAATCTTTGTTGCCGGGCGCCCAAGCGCACCCAAAAGGGACGCTATGATAATCCCACGACCGCGGAAAACCCAGCAAAACACTGGGTTCATAGCTTTACCCAAGGTTGCGATAGGGGGAATAAGCGTATAGAATCCGCACCCCTCGGATACTTGACCGTGTTTTATACCGGTAGCTATCCACAAGACATCATTTTCAAGCACTATTAATTTAAAGGTAACGACATGCCTTCAGTAAAAATCAAAGAAAACGAGCCATTTGATGTAGCCCTGCGTCGCTTCAAGCGCGCCTGTGAAAAAGCCGGTATTTTGGCTGACGTTCGCGCTCGCGAATGCTATGAGAAGCCAACCACTATTCGTAAGCGTGATGCTGCTGCAGCTGTTAAGCGTCATGCGAAAAAGGTTCAACGCGAATCCAAAAAGTTTACCCGTCTGTACTAAGAGCCTGCTGCGCCCAATTGGGGATAACGCAGCTGCCAGTGCTTACCGGTTCTGCTTGTTAGCCATATTTGCATCTTTTCGCTAACAAGCCGTGCGTTTTCAGTGATTGATTATTGGTGAACCCATGAGTCAAGCAACGCTAAAAGACCGCATAAATGATGCCTTAAAGACCGCGATGCGCGCTAAAGAAAAAGAGCGCGTCGCGGTTTTGCGTCTTGTGATGTCTGAATTCAAAAAAATCGAAGTGGATGAGCGCATCGAATTGGATGACGCCCGCGTATTGGCCGTGCTGGACAAAATGGTCAAGCAACGCCGCGATTCAGAAACCCAGTATCGCAATGCCAATCGCCCCGAGCTTGCCGAGCAGGAAGCTTATGAAATAGGCCAGATCCAGGAGTTCTTACCCGCAGCACTAACCGCTGCCGAACTGGATGCCATTGTAGCCAAAGCGATAGCAGACGCCGGTGTAGCAGAAGCACGCGACATGGGCAAAGCCATGGCCCTGATCAAACCCCAGGTGCAAGGCCGTGCTGACATGGGTGATGTAAGCAAACTGCTTAAAGCCAGGCTAAGTAGCTAGTCGCCCGGACTGCTAGCTTAGTGCTAGAGTCTGTCTAATCCCCTCAGGCGACTGTTTCATGGCCGGATTAATCCCCCAGAGCTTTATCGACGACCTGCTCGACCGCCTCGACATAGTCGACGTGGTCGACAGCCGTGTAAAACTTAAAAAAACCGGCAAAAACTACAGCGCCTGCTGCCCCTTCCACGACGAAAAAACCCCCTCCTTCACTGTTAGCCCGGAAAAACAGTTTTTCTATTGTTTTGGCTGTGGTGCGAGTGGCAACGCGCTGGGTTTTATCATGGATTACGAGCGGCTCAGCTTCCCTGAAGCTACCGAGTCACTCGCACGCCTCGCAGGATTGGAAGTACCGCGCGAAGTCCAAACCGAAGCCCAGCAAAAGCGCGAGGAAGAAAAGCGCAGCATTTACACCTTGCTGGAAAAGGCCGATCAGTTTTACCAACAACAATTGCGTCATCACCCCAGTAAGCATCTGGCAGTGAATTACCTGAAAAATCGCGGGCTGGATGGCAAAACCGCCAAAACTTACGGCGTGGGCTTTGCCCCACCAGGCTGGGATAACCTGCTCAAATCCCTCGCGCAAAATGATGATGACAAGCACTTGCTAATCGAAGGCGGCATGCTGATCCATCAGGAGCAGGAAAAGAAACTTTACGACCGCTTCCGCCATCGCATTATGTTCCCCATTCGCGATACCCGCGGGCGGGTCATTGGCTTCGGCGGTCGCGTTTTGGGAGACGATAAACCCAAATACCTCAACTCCCCCGAAACGCCTGTGTTCCACAAAGGCCAGGAGCTTTACGGGCTTTACGAAGCGCGGCTCGCTTACCGCGAATTGCCGCGCCTGCTGGTCGTGGAAGGCTATATGGATGTGGTTAGCCTCGCGCAATTTGGCATCTGCTATGGCGTTGCTACACTCGGTACCGCCTGCGGACCAGACCACCTCGACCGCGCCTTTAAATACACCAACGAAGTGGTGTTCTGTTTTGATGGTGATAAAGCCGGTCGCAGCGCCGCCCATCGAGCACTGGAAGCCTCGATCGAATGCATGACCGATGGTCGCACAGTGAAATTCCTGTTCCTGCCTGAGAGCGAAGACCCGGACACGCTAGTGCGCCAAATCGGCCCGGAAAAATTCGAGCGCATGATCGAATTGGCCGTTCCGTTTGAGGACTACTTATTCGATGCCGTCGCCGATGGATTAAATATTCGCACCATGGAAGGCCGCGCCACCTTCAGCAAGCGCGCCGCACCTTTGCTCGACCGCCTACCCAAAGGCGTATTTCGCGAATTGATGTTCGAGAGTCTGGCAACGCGAACAGGGTTGAATCGCAATCTATTGGAAGATCTGGTGTTAGAGCAACAACGCAAGGAGACACCACTCCAACCCATCCAAGCCAAATCTCCGGCAGATGAAAAAATCCCGCAGGTCGCCATGCCGCGCCAAGCGGATAGCTGGTGGGATCATCCAACCCAAAACCATCATCAAAACCCTTACGAAACGGGCATGCACCCGGGTGATTACGGCGATTTCCCCACAGAATTACCACCTGCGGACTATCGCGAATACTACGAAGAACCCACTTCGCGCCAGCCGACACACCGTCATTACCAGCCAGAACTAAAAGCGCGCCCCCCCGGCAAGTACCTGATGCCGCCTGCACGTAAAGCAATCGCCCTGCTGCTTGCACATACTTCGCTGGCGAGCCTGGAGCCAGATCACGATACATGGATAGCCATTAGCGACGACCTTGACTGCCAGATGTTGGGACGATTGTTGAAAGTATTGCATGAGCGGCCACATTATAATTTGTCGCACCTGATCGGCTATTGGCGTGGAATCTATGGAGCTGAAGATACAGAACGGCTGGCTGCTGTTGCCGGACATGATCTATTACAGGCAGCAAATGCCTTAACACAGCCCCGCGCCGACAAACCCGCCAAGGCGGATTACGATACCCAGGCGGCTTTTGCCAGCGCCTTGGAAAAACTACGCCTGCAACAAAATCAGAAAAAAAGTGCCGAATCCTTGGCAAAACTCAAGAACGCCGACTTAACTCAACTATCCAAAGAAGAGCGCGAGCAACTGGTGCGCGCCGCTCTCGCCACCAAATTGCAACCTTAGCCCCGCAAATCGGTCAAAAGCTGCGCAACTCTCGCCACAAAGGGCGAGAGTTTTTGGTGTCGTCACCCGACTGCCTAGAATCCACTCAAACAAGTGGAGTATAATTTCGGGCTTTGCATTTCACTCACCAGGTTTTAATAGGGTCTCGAATGTCTGAAGACGTCCAACAACAACAGTCTCGTATCAAAGAATTGATCGCCCGCGGTAAAGAACAGGGTTACCTCACCTATGCCGAAGTAAACGATCACCTGCCAGAAGACATTTCCGATCCGGATCAGGTCGAAGACATCATCCAGATGATCAACGACATGGGTATCCGCGTGTATGAAACTGCACCTGACGCAGACACCCTGCTAATGACCGATGGTGACTCAGCGGCCGACGAAATCGCCGCCGCTGAAGCAGCTGCTGCGCTGGTTGCAGTGGAGACCGAAACCGGTCGCACAACCGACCCGGTGCGCATGTATATGCGCGAAATGGGCACCGTCGAACTCCTCACTCGCGAAGGCGAAATTGTTATCGCCAAACGCATAGAAGAAGGTGTGCGCGAATTAATGCATGCCCTCGCCTACTGGCCTGGCGCCGTCCAACAAGTCCTGGATGAATATGCACTGGTAGCGAAAGAAGAGCGCCGCCTTGCCGACGTTGTTATCGGCTGGCTGGACCCAATCGAAGATATCCCCTCAGCACTTGTTGAAGATGTGGAAGAAATTCCTGTCGCAGCGGCCGGCGGTGCTGCCAAGCCTGCGTCTGACGATGACGAAGAGGAAGAAGGCGGTAGTGATGATGAAGAGGAAGCGGTCGCCGGCGTAGACCCGGAAGAAGCGCGTGTTCGCTTTGAAGAATTACAAAAGCAATACGACAAAACCATCAAGGCACTCGCCAAGAATGGCTATGGCAGCAAGCAAGCCGAAAAAGAACTGACCGCCCTTGGTGATTTGTTCAAATTCTTCAAATTGCCCGCTCGTCAATTCGACCCGATTTACAACAAGGCACGCGAAACTCTCGATCACATTCGCAAGCAAGAGCGCCACATTATGGATTTGTGCACCCGCAAAGCCCAAATGCAGCGCAAGACGTTTATCAAAGCCTTCCCCGGCAACGAAACCAATGAAGAGTGGCTGCCCGAAATACTCAAAGGCAAGGTGGAAAGCCCCGAAAAACTGGAGCGCGTGTTGCCCGATGTAAAAACGGCGCAGCAACAACTCGCACAAATCGAAACGGAAAGTGGCCTGAGCCTTGCTGCCATCAAAGACATTAACCGTCGCATGTCGATCGGTGAAGCGCGCGCACGTCGCGCGAAAAAAGAAATGGTGGAAGCCAACCTGCGTCTGGTAATTTCTATTGCCAAAAAATACACCAACCGCGGCTTGCAATTCCTCGATCTGATTCAGGAAGGCAACATCGGCTTGATGAAAGCGGTGGACAAATTTGAATACCGTCGCGGTTACAAATTTTCTACTTACGCCACCTGGTGGATTCGTCAGGCTATTACTCGCTCTATCGCTGACCAGGCTCGCACCATTCGTATTCCAGTACACATGATTGAGACCATTAACAAACTCAATCGCGTATCGCGTCAAATGTTGCAGGAAATGGGCCGCGAGCCAACGCCGGAAGAGTTGGGTGAGCGCATGGATATGCCGGAGGATAAAGTGCGTAAAGTGCTGAAGATCGCCAAAGAACCCATCTCCATGGAAACGCCGATTGGCGATGATGAAGATTCGCATCTGGGCGATTTTATCGAAGACACCACCATTATTTCTCCGGTGGAGTCTGCGACCATGGAAGGCCTGATGGAAGCCACACGCGAAGTGCTGGCCGGCCTCACTGCACGCGAAGCGAAAGTGCTGCGTATGCGTTTCGGTATCGATATGCACACCGACCACACACTGGAAGAAGTCGGCAAGCAATTTGATGTAACGCGCGAGCGTATTCGTCAAATCGAAGCCAAGGCCTTGCGCAAATTGCGCCACCCATCGCGCTCTGATCACCTGCGCAGCTTCCTGGATGATTGATTCTTGACCCCAAAACCCGCTTCGGCGGGTTTTTTTATATTCCTTTCATTCAGATTTTGAATAACCTGCGTTAGCTACAAAAGCGATTGTCCACAAAAAATCAGCCCTCAAAAACCTATTCTTATTTTTTTTACAAAAAAGCTTCAACTTTTCGCATCCATCAAGCATTCCTGCATATCAATCAAGCCATTTAGTATTTCCTCGGCCAATATTCGCGCGAACCCAGTAGTTAAGGGTTCAAAAAAATAACGATTACACGCCCCTCCACTTAGCAAAAAAAGGAGTAACCCATGTTCAATAAAAATAATGTGCTGGAAAAATTGCTTTTCTCAATCTTGTTATCAACGGCGGCGAATCAAGTCACTGCCGCACCTGATCCAAATTTTCATATTTACTTGATGTTTGGCCAATCCAACATGGAAGGTGCAGCGCCCATTGAAAACCAGGATCGCATCACCAATCCCCGGGTAAGAGTGATGGCTGATTTAAATTGCGGCAACCTGGGTCGCACCTATGGCAATTGGTATGTCGCGTCACCACCGCTGAATCGATGCTACAGCGGCCTGGGACCAGGCGATTATTTTGGCAAAACCATGGCAGATGGAATGCCCAGCTCCGTCACCATAGGATTGGTTCCAGCGGCAGTATCCGGCACGCCCATTGAGCTCTATCAAAAATCGGCGCCGATAGGCCGAAACAACCAAAACATTCCAACACAGTTCAACGGCGGCTATGCATGGCTACTCGATATGGCCAAAAAAGCCCAACAAGCCGGTGTCATTAAAGGCATTATTTTTCATCAAGGAGAGAGCGATACCAGCGACCCGAATTGGAAAAACCAGGTTAAAGAAATCGTTACGGATTTGCGCAGAGATCTTGGTATTGGCGATGTGCCTTTTCTCGCTGGCGAATTGCTCTATGCGGATTATGGATCCTGCTGCCATTGGCACAATGCCGAGGTTAGAAAGTTGCCCGGATTAATCAACAATGCCCACGTAGTTTCGGCGATGGGCCTGCCTGGCATGGACGTGTATCACTTCACCACCGCATCCTATCGCGAGTTTGGCAGACGCTATGCGCAAATCATGCTCGACAAAATAGATCGAAACAGCGTGGTCAGCTCTGTCTCATCCAGCAGTGTACCAAGCTCATCCTCCAGCTCATCCAAGAGCTCAAGCATCTCCGTTTCGTCACGAACCTCAAGCAGTGTAACAACATCCAAAAGCGCCTCAAGTTCATCCAAAGCAGCCAGCAATGGGAAATGTGCTTACACAGTCACTAATGATTGGGGTGGCGGATTTACCGCGTCGATTAAAATCACCAACACCAGCACGAATGCAATTAATGGCTGGAGCGTGAGTTGGAGCTACACTAACGCAACCCGCGTAACCAATGTATGGAATGGTGTATTGGCTGGAACTAATCCCTACACTGCATCTCACTTTGATTGGAATAAAACCATTCAGCCCGGTCAATCGGTAGAATTCGGTTTCCAAGGCACCAAACCAAATGGAACTGCCGTTATACCCGCGATAACCGGTACTGTGTGCAATTAGGGGCGAGAACCAACAATAGCGCAAATGCAAAAAAAAACCGCCAATCGGCGGTTTTTTTATCAACTCGAGATAAAAATCCGAAAGAATTAACCCTAGCCACGCAGAACACAACTCACTATAATGCCGCCCACTGCGTTTCAGCAGTTCCCTTGGGGCCTATAGCTCAGTTGGTTAGAGCATCCGACTCATAATCGGCAGGTCGCTGGTTCAAGTCCAGCTGGGCCCACCATTTAAAATTTCCAATTTTTTTGCCTCCGGCTCACACTCTACCTGTAAGCAGGGCAAATCTCTGGTTCGCCCCTTGTGAATCCGTCACTCCACCATCTCAATCATTCACACTAATATTTTTTTAATCCCTTAATTCCCAAGTGTGCTTTTCAAACGCAGATTCCCGCAAGCGGGGGATTTATTGCGATCCCCCCCAATTTAAATCAATTCGTATAAATGCCTTGGCTGCGCAGGTAATCTTCATAGTTGCCGTGAAAATCTATCAGGCCGGTGGGTTGCATATCGATAATGCGCGTGGCCAAAGAGGATACGAATTCACGATCATGACTGACAAAAATCAAGGTGCCGGGATAATTTTCCAACGCGAGGTTTAACGCTTCAATGGATTCCATATCCAAATGGTTGGTGGGTTCATCCATTAATAACACGTTGGGATTGATCAAACTGAGCTTGCCAAATAGCATGCGGCCTTTTTCACCGCCAGATAAAACTTTTACTTTTTTCTTCACTTCATCATTCGAAAAAAGCATACGCCCCAAAGCGCCGCGCACTAATTGTTCATCGCCTTTGGTCCACTGTTTCATCCAATCGAATAAATTAACATCATCGAGAAAATCAGCCGCGTGATCCTGTGCGAAATAACCGATTTCAGCCTGCTCGGCCCACTTCACTAAACCGCTATCCGGTTGCAAGTCACCGTACAAACAACGCAACAACGTTGTTTTACCCGCACCGTTAGGGCCGATAATAGCAATGCGCTCGCCCGCTTCAATTTGCAAACTTAAATCGCTAAATAATGGGCGATCAAAACCCTTGGCGACCTGATCCAGAGTGACTGCCTGACGGTGCAGCTTTTTATTCTGCACAAATTTAATGTAGGGGCTGACACGGCTTGAAGGTTTAACATCATCCAGTTGGATTTTGTCGATTTGTTTTGCGCGCGAGGTCGCTTGCTTGGCCTTGGAGGCGTTGGCAGAAAAGCGACTGACGAAAGCTTGCAGCTCGGCAATTTGCGCTTTCTTCTTCGCATTTTCGTTTAATAATTTTTCGCGCGCCTGCGTAGACGCCATCATATAGTCGTCATAGTTTCCGGGATAAACACGCAGTTCACCGTAATCCAGATCCGCCATGTGCGTGCACACCGAATTTAAAAAGTGACGGTCGTGCGAAATAATAATGATGGTGCTGTTGCGTTCCACCAAAATGTTTTCCAACCAACGGATCGTATTGATATCCAGGTTGTTGGTCGGTTCATCAAGCAATAACACATCAGGATCAGAAAATAATGCCTGTGCAAGCAACACGCGCAATTTCCACCCCGGTGCAACGGCACTCATAGGGCCGAAATGTTGTTCAATAGGAATATCCAGGCCCAGTAATAATTCACCCGCGCGGGATTCAGCGGTATAACCATCCATTTCGGCAAAGGCCACTTCCAGCTCAGCCACGCGCATACCGTCTTCCTCGCTCATTTCTGGCAAGGCGTAGATGCGATCGCGTTCGGATTTCACTGCCCACAATTCGGTGTGCCCCATGATGACCGTATCCACTACCGAATATTCTTCGTAGGCGAATTGATCCTGCTTCAATTTACCCAACCGCGTATTGGGTTCAAGCATGACCTGCCCGGCAGAAGGCTCCAGGTCACCACCGAGGATTTTCATAAACGTGGATTTACCGCAGCCATTCGCTCCAATCAGGCCGTAGCGATTGCCATTGTTAAATTTGACGGACACATTTTCAAACAGGGGTTTTGCACCAAACTGCATGGTGATATTGGCGGTGGAGATCACGGGTAAATTCTCTGGACTGTGCAACTAAAAAAGGAATGTATAGGGATAGATCATTGAACGGCGCGCATTTTAGCCTAGTTGGGCACATAGCAGGGATTTTTATTGGTCATTAAAAAGCCCGCAAAAAAGCGGGCTTTCCAGGTAATTGCAAGGCAGGATCAGGGCAACTTGAAGACCACTTTTACACTCGCATCCACTGCACTGGCGTCAACATAGCCAATCGCATTGGGGTTGGCTGCAACCTGGGCTTTTACCGCCGCATCGTCACCAACATCCTTGGGCGGAGTTCCCTTGCCAGTAAATACCAGTTGCGACCAATAGGCTTTGTACTGGCTTGCATTTTTCTTGCACACAGCTTCATTGAACTTGTCACGGACGGCAGAGCCCTCATTTTGGTTCACCGGCACTGCTTGACCACCTCCGGGGAAACTTTTGCTTTTACCAAGGAAAATGCGCGATATATCGTCTTCCGTTAACGAACTAAAGCCTGCCGAAGGGTGAACGATCACCGCCACTTCGGCAGCCGCGCCATGTACTACCAGAGCAAGCACTAGCGGTGCGAACATACTGATTAATGTATTCATATTGTCACCTCCGCTTAGAAAACAGTTTGCAAGGCAACTGAGTAGACTTTCTGATCCCCAGCCTGATCATCCACATCATCCAACTGGAATTTGATGGCCGTACCGGTAGTCACATCCCACCGAGTACCAAACGACAGCACATCACGCTCATCCACTTGCGATTCGGCAATCGCCTTTAATGTGCCGATCAGCACATTGGTACTACCCACCACCGGCAAGGGTTGATTGGTGGGAATACCAGCCTCTGGATGGGTGGCCTCATCGTCGGCACGCGCCGCAGTTACGTGGAATAACCAATTACCAGCCCTCACCCCTACCATCACATATTCGCGAATATTTTTTGAGAGCACCGCATCACCCGGATCAAACTCCACATGCTCTGCCGCGGCAACAAAACGTCCAGTATCTATATTAATTCCTACTTCAGCGAAGGATGCATCATCATCCTCCACCAACAGCCTATCCGCATTTGCCCCAAACTGCAGTGCGCGCAAGGTATTTGCAAAACCACCCAAAGTAGTGGTCGGACTAATAGGCGTACCAGTTACATCTACTGTTAAATCCGCTTGGTGATAAGCTGCTCGTAGCGTCCACCAATCTTTACCGAGAGTGCCTGATACTCCCATTTGGTTACGTGTTTGCGCATCGGCTTGGGCGCCATTTAAAACAAGGTCATCCGTAAAGCTGCCGAAGTAAGCCTGCAAGCTGGTATCGAAAATACCGAGTGTGCCCGTGAAATAAACATCAACGCCGTCCACGTTATTAAACGGCAAATAATACACTTCTTGCGGAGGGGTAATCCAGGCGTAGGAATAACCCACATCGAGAAAATCGGAGTACATATAAAATGGTGTGCGCAACCGCCCCGCGCGAACTTTTATCGCATCCGATGCCTGCCAGGTTAAATAGGCCCATTCGGAATTCACCTGGTAATCGTCGCCGCTGCGCGCAATTAATTGCGCAGTAGCGGTAACTTTTTCGCTAACCTGCCCGCTAACTTGCAGTCCCAGCAAATTGCGATCAAAGGTGAGATCTTCCTCATCATAACCGCCATAGGGGACGCTATCCTCATCATCAACCATGCCGCCGCCAACCGATAAAAAACCGGATACAGTGACATCGCTTGCATTGGCAAAAGGCGCCGACATTAACAACGCAATTGCCCAGGCAAGGTGATTTTTTTTACGATTCGAACTGTTTTTTTTCATTGCGTGACACTCCTCTTGTTGCGCACTCACCTGTGCATGAACTCCCTGAAAAATCCTTCTTGTCCACCTGTTTGTGTGGGCAAGATAAAAACTGGCTAGACGCGAAATTGCGCCGCGATCTTACGCAAGGCATTACTGATATGACTAATGTCGTGACTGATTTCATCCAGTTCATTGGTGCTGGTGGTCACCAACTGGGTATTGTGATAAATACCATTAACGTGTTCAGATACATGGGCAAATGTTGCCGATTGCTCTTGCGTGGCAGCCGCAATCTGCTCGTTAATGCTGCTAATGGTTTCTACATTATTCAAAATGGAGTTGAGCACTTCACCAGAGGCAGCTGTAGCCTCCACGCCGCGATTAGCACGCTCCACGCTGCCTTGCATTGCAGTGACTGCACTGGCCGACACCGAGCGCAATTCACTGATCACCTTGTGAATTTCTTCAGTGGCCTGACGCGTGCGTACCGCAAGGCCGCGTACTTCATCGGCCACTACCGCAAAGCCGCGCCCGTGTTCACCGGCGCGCGCCGCTTCAATCGCCGCATTCAGCGCAAGCAAGTTGGTTTGCTCTGCAACCGTTTGAATCGTGTTAAGTAATTGCCCTACATCAGAAGAAAACTCTTCAAAGCGGTTTACGACATTTGCTGCACTGCGCACTTCTTCCGCGAGCGTGCTGATGGTTGCCACGTTTGCTGACAAGGTTTCTTTGCCGCGCGCAGCGGCAGTGCTTGCGTCCAGTGCTTGCGATGAAGCGTTGCCGGCAAATTCAGCAATCTCATGCACGCTTTTCATGAGCTCTTCAATTGATGTGCGCATCGCTGAAATTGCGCGCGCCTGCTCATTGATTCGCCCAAGGTTTTGGCTGCTGGAATTAGTGAGGCGTGACGCTACTGTAGCCAAACCACCAACATCTTCACTAACTGTGGCAAAGGAACTGTGAAGTTTTTCCACAAAGGCATTGAAATATTTTACGAGGTAAAGAATTTCATCATGTCCCTTATAATGAATTCGTTTGGTGAGATCCCCTTCTCCAGAGGACATTTCTTTTAGTGACGCAGTGACTTCATTAATGCTGGCGGTAATCGACCGGCCAATTACCGAACTCACACCAATCAGCGCAACCACAACACAGGCTGCAATAGTCAATGCTATTCGCCCGGCATTTTTGGATGAATCCACCGTTTCGCTAATTGAGCTGGTAAATTCTTCCGTGGTTTTTTCTTTCATGGAAGAAAGCAACTTGCGCAACGATTTAAGCTTGTCAGCATTTGCAGCCGCTTCTGCACCCACTTTTTCAAAATCCACAGTGCCGCCGATAAAGCTTTTTGCAATTCGCGTCGCTGTGCCGTACCAATCTTGCAATAACACATCAATTTCCTGCACCTGCGGCGCCATATTTTTATTCAACTGCGCTAGCTTTTGCAGGTTTTCACGAATTTCTTGGTAGTGCTTGTCCGCATGCTCCAACGCCGCTTCATCGCCCGTTGTTACCGAGCTATTGATTTGTTGCTCCATTAACAACAGCGAGCCCAAATTTACCGTTGTTAACTCTAGCGTGGGGTACAGGCGTCGCTCAACTTCTGCCAAACGTTTGCCGTTAGCACGTTCAACCCATTGTGAGTACCCTTGAGAAATTGCAAATCCGAGCAAGGCGATAGTTACCAGCAGCATTAATTTTTTTGCAATGGTCAAGCGGAGCATCGTCCAAGCCTCAAGTGAAAACAGTTATGTAGTAGTCTTATTAGCGCAAGAAAAATCACTCCCACTGAAAATTTAATCAGGAGGAAGCAGTTAAAGATTCATTTGGGTATAGCAGCCGCCTATAAAATGCGCAAATACCATAAGGGGTTTCACGTCAAAAACAGGGAAGAGAGATTGATTTAGATTAAATATTAAGGATAAAAAAAATCGCTTAATCACTTAAGGCAATTAACAGCCAGGGTGATCAAGCGATTCTTTGCGGAGCAATTTCAGGATTAGATCAGTGCCGATTTACGCAATATCCACAACACGGGCGTCACAGCAACCAAAAGAATTACCCCGGCAGCCAGGGTCATCAAACTGGTGCTGTCAAAGGTCAGCAACCATCCATAGGC
>JAGKXA010000271.1 GCA_021151615.1 Cellvibrionaceae bacterium
CCCCAGCAGCAACCATTGGGCTAACACCAATCGCAAAAACTGACTAGTAAATTTGCTGTAAATTTAGACGTTTTTTAACGCCTTACTGCTGCTTGTGGTTTGGTCTTGGAAGTACAACTAGATGTAGATTAAAGGCATCTGATAAACAGATGCCTTTAACGAATAAAATGCGAGAAATTATTTGATATGGCCGAGGATACCATCAAGTTCATCGAGTGAATTGTAGCTAATCACCAGTTTTCCCTTACCTTTGCTACCGTGCTGGATTTCCACCCCGGCGCCGAGGGTTTCGGAAAGTTGATCCTGTAAGCGGCGAATATCGGCCGAGACTTGCACTTCCGGTTTTACTTTTTCCTGATTCTGGTTTTCCTGATAGTGACGAACCAGGGCTTCGGTTTGGCGAACCGATAATCCTTTGGCCACAATTTGACGTGCAATTTCTTTTTGCTGCTGCGGTTCCAGGGTTAACAGCGCACGCGCATGACCCATTTCCAAATCGCCGTGTTCAAGCAGGGTTTTAACTTCTTCGTTCAGGGCGATCAAACGCAGCAAGTTGGTGATAGTGGTGCGCGACTTGCCCACCGCTTGTGCCACTTCGGCGTGAGTTAACTCAAACTCGTCTTGCAGGCGCTTGAGTGCAACCGCTTCTTCAATCGGATTTAAATTTTCGCGCTGGATGTTTTCAATCAACGCCATAGCAATGGCTGCTTCATCGGGCACATCGCGAATGACTGCAGGGATTTTATCCAGACCGGCTAATTGGGTGGCGCGCCAGCGGCGTTCACCGGCGATAATTTCGTAACGGCTTTCACCAATACTACGCACCACAATGGGTTGCATTACACCCTGGACTTTAATCGACTCGGCCAATTCCTCCAGCGCTTCCGGGTGCATATCGCGGCGCGGCTGGTATTTTCCGCGCTGGATTAATTCCACTGGCAGATGGGCGAGCTTGCCATCTTTGTACTCGATTTTATGATCGGCATCGCTCGGGTTTACGGGCATTTCCGGCGCTGGCGCAGTCACTCCCAAACCGGCACTCAAGAGTGCATCCAAGCCTTTTCCCAAACCTTTGCGTTTACTCGACATTCTTATTGGCCTTATTTCAATTCAAAAAACGACGACTTAGTTGGCAACCGCAGTTTCTGCAGCGGATTTATTGCTGGGTTCGTTGCGGCGCAAAATTTCCCCAGCCAAGGCCAGATAGGCAATGGCACCTTTGGATTGTCGATCAAACGCCAGCACTGGCATACCAAAACTTGGCGCTTCAGCGAGGCGAACATTGCGCGGGATACAGGTGCGATACAAGCGATCACCGAAGTGCTGCTGCAATTGCGCCGACACATCGTTGGTCAAACTGTTGCGCGGATCATACATGGTGCGCAACAGACCTTCGATTTTTAAATTCGGGTTCAGTACTTTTTGAATCTGGTTAATGGTATTCACCAGTGCCGACAAACCTTCCAATGCGTAGTACTCACATTGCATGGCGATAATCACTCCATCGCAGGCGGTCAAGGCATTCAAGGTGAGCATATTCAATGAGGGAGGGCAGTCGATCAGAATATAATCATAACTATCGCGCACTTGATTCAAGGCATTTTGTAAACGGCGTTCTTTGTTATCCAGCGCGAGCATTTCCACTTCAGCGGCGGTAAGGTCACCATTGGCCGGCAGTACATGGTACTTGCCGCTTTCCGATACCTGGATGCAATCCTTTATCGCAGCGCGTTCAGTCAATACTTCGTAAATACTTTCTTCCACTTCGTTTTTGTTGACACCACTGCCCATAGTGGCGTTGCCTTGTGGATCCAGATCAACCAGTAACACACGCTTTTTGGTGGCCACCAAAGACGCCGCCAGATTTACGCAGGTTGTTGTTTTGCCCACACCGCCTTTCTGATTTGCAATCGCATAGATCTTGGTCAAGTGACAATCCTATAACCACCGCGTGGTTGAAAATTTTATTGTTTGGCGCGCAAGATTAACAAATGGCGCTCGCCATCGGTTTCTGCGACAACTAATTTAATGGTTTCCAATACTTCAATCGTATCGCTAATTGGTGCCAATTCATCTTCCGGAAACAGGCCTTTCATGGCCAGAAAGATTCCATCCGATTTGATCAGGTTGGCGCAGCCTTCTGTCATATCTTGCAAACTGGCAAAGGCGCGGCTGATAACACCTTCAAATTTTTCTGCCGGCGTAAATTCTTCCACACGTCGATTTTCCACGGTCACATTGGTTAACCCCAGCAGGGTTTTTACGTGAAACAGAAACCGGGTTTTTTTACCGTTGCTATCGAGCAAGGTAAATTGTTTTTCCGGAAACATAATTGCCAGTGGAATTCCCGGCAAACCACCGCCGGTTCCCACATCAATCATCCGCGTTAGCGGAAATTTTTTTTGTGCGCTAAGCCAGGGCACCACACTTAAACTATCCAGCAAGTGGCGCGCAACCATTTGCTGTATATCGCGTATAGCGGAAAGATTATAAGCTTTGTTCCATTTTTCAAATTCGCGGATATAGGCCAATAATTTTTCAGTTTGCTCGCCAGTGAGCGCCACTGACATTTCAGTGGCACCACGCACTAACAGTTGTTTTAATTTATCGTGTAACTCAGGTTCTATCACTTGTACGACTCAGTGTATCCGCGTAGCGGAAAAAAATTTTAGCGTTTTTAAATATCAATCAACTGGCTTGCTGTTCCAACGCATCGTCTTTTAAACGCTGAAGTACACCGCGTTTTTTCAAATACACCAGCACCAGAGAAATCGCTGCTGGTGTAATACCGGAAATACGCGATGCACGCGCTAGTGTTTGCGGCCGCGCAGCGGTCAATTTTTGTTTGACTTCATTCGACAAGCCTTCTACCTGCGAATAATCGAAGTCATCCGGGATAATGGTATTTTCATACGCGCGCAAACGATTTACGTCTTCTTGCTGACGTTCAATATAACCGGAATATTTTGCTTCTATCTCGACTTGCTCTGCCGCCGCTTCATTGGCGATAGCTTCACCTTTTAAATGGGCGATATCAGCGTAGGTCAACTCCGGACGTTTTAACAAATCCATCAAACTGTATTCACGGGCAAGTTTAGTCTGGATCTTTTGTTCAATAATTTCCGCCTCGGCAGAACCAGCCTGGATCCAGGTTGAACGCAAACGCTGTTGTTCCAACTCAATTTGCTCGCGTTTGTCGCAAAATATTTGCCACTGCTCATCGCCAATCAAACCCAATTCACGGCCTTTTTCAGTCAAGCGCAAATCGGCGTTGTCTTCACGCAACAGCAAACGATATTCCGCACGGCTGGTAAACATACGGTAGGGTTCTTTGGTGCCGAGCGTAATCAGATCATCAACCAATACACCGATATAGGCCTGATCACGTGTTGGGCACCAGGCTTCTTTTTCCTGAGAACGCAGCGCGGCGTTGATTCCGGCGAGCATACCTTGCGCACCCGCTTCTTCATAACCGGTGGTACCGTTGATTTGGCCGGCAAAAAACAATCCGCCGATGACTTTGGTTTCCAGGCTGTGTTGCAAATCCTGCGGATTGAAAAAATCATATTCAATCGCGTAACCGGGACGAAGGATATGCGCGTTTTCAAAACCTTTCATCGAGCGCACGATTTCCAGTTGTACATCAAAGGGTAAGCTGGTGGAAATTCCATTCGGGTAAAGTTCGTGGGTAGTCAGGCCTTCAGGCTCGATAAAAATCTGGTGCGAGTCTTTATCCGCGAAGCGGTGAATTTTATCTTCAATCGAAGGACAGTAACGCGGGCCAATACCTTCAATCACGCCGGAGTACATCGGCGAACGATCGAGGTTGCGGCGAATCACATCGTGGGTTTTTTCATTGGTGTGGGTGATGTAGCAGCAAATCTGGCGCGGCTGCATGGCGCGGTTGCCGCGCACCGACATCACCGGGCGCGGTTCATCGCCCCATTGTTTTTCCAGCACATCAAAATTAACCGTGCGCGCATCAATGCGCGGCGGAGTGCCGGTTTTTAAACGATCAACGCGCAGCGGCAGCTCACGCAAGCGTTTTGACAAAGCAATGGACGGCGGATCACCCGCGCGACCGCCGGAATAATTTTGCAAACCGATATGGATGAGTCCCCCCAAAAAAGTACCGGCAGTGAGCACTACCTGGTTGGCCATAAATTTAAGGCCCATTTGGGTAACAACTCCGCGCACCTGATCATTTTCAACAATCAGATCATCGGCGGCTTGCTGGAAGATCCACAGGTTTTCCTGGTTTTCCAAGGTCTCGCGGATTGCTGCTTTATAGAGAATTCGGTCGGCCTGGGCACGAGTCGCGCGCACCGCCGGGCCTTTACGGGCATTCAGTACGCGGAACTGGATTCCACCTTTATCGGTCGCCAGCGCCATAGCGCCGCCAAGTGCGTCGATTTCTTTCACCAGATGGCTTTTGCCAATTCCGCCAATCGCCGGGTTACACGACATTTGCCCTAGCGTTTCGATGTTGTGGGATAACAATAACGTTTTGCAACCCATACGCGCTGCGGCCAGACACGCCTCGGTTCCGGCATGGCCACCACCAATTACGATTACATCAAAACGATCCGGGAAAATCATCGCTTACACCTTGCAGCCTGGCTGCGTACTTAGCCGAAAAATGACCTGTTGGTCAAAAGGGGCAACATTATAGAGCGACTCGCGCTTTTGCACAAAACTTGTACAGGGATTAATCAATATAAATTTCATCTCAATTAACCCTCACACATTCGGATACCAGACTTATTCAAAAAATTTGTTCGCGTTACAACAAAGGAGAATTTTCTAAATAGATAAATAAATATTTTGTTATTTAGGGTTTTTAATGATGTTGTTATATATAGTGATCGGTATTTCTGTGGATAAGTAAAAAAAATTAATGTAAATCATTAGGTTAAATAAATAATAACCTGCAGGATAAGGGC
>JAGKXA010000058.1 GCA_021151615.1 Cellvibrionaceae bacterium
GCATTATATAAATAATAAAAACTTAATGATTTTGTGATTACATTGGATCACAATAGTTTTTCTTATTTGTCAGCATAAATAATTGCCTGTACAAAAAATAAATTAAAAACAAACCACCACCACTGCAACACCTCTACGAACCTGAAACGATTGCATGTTTAAACAGCAGCAATAGCGCGGTTAAAACTTCCGCACTGAGTGCTGTTTTTAAAACACAGCTGCAACAAACTTGCAGCAGTTACACTTACTTACAATCTTGCAACAGCGTTTGTGATAGATGCTTATAGTGATAGGTGCTTGTTTAGATGGAAATTATCAATTCCCCCAAATTACCTTTAACCCCATCCCAACTGGATATATTTCTGGATCAGCAACGTGCACCTGACAGTAGCCGGTATAACATTGGCGGCTACTTCCAGATTATTGGCACACTGGATACGAAGCGCTTAACTTCCGCCATCACCGCAATTATTCAGGCCGAATCTGCGTTTCACCTGCAACTGGATTTATCTGAAGAACTGCCACAGCAATATCTTGTGCAACCGGAATCGCCGGATATTACTTGGCAGGATTTTTATCAAGCCACCCCAGACAAACAAACAGCCCGCGACAGCGCGCTTGAATGGTTGGAACGCAATTTTGCAACACCTTTCACGTTGCAGGCGTCACTCTTCCAACTCGCTGTTTGCAAAATTGCACAAGATGAACACTGGCTCTACTTAAAAACCCACCACCTGATTATGGATGGTTGGAGTTATGCGCTGTTTATTAAACGCGTTATGGATTATTACAGTAGTGATATTAGGGATACAGCCCCGCTGTCATCGTCTGGTTATTGGGAGTTTATTCAACGCAAACATCAGCAACAGATTGCTATACCGGCAGCAGATAACCAGTCGAAAGAGCGCACTTACTGGCAAGAACGGCTGGCCACCAGCCCTGATCACCTGTTGGTACAACGCAGTACAAGTTCACTCACCGACCAGTCAGGCAATACCAGCAAGCGCCATCAATTTATTGTCAGCGCTGCCGACATTGCACCGCTGCTCGCCCAAGCCAAACAGCAAAACACCTCTGCGTTTCATGCGCTGCTTGCGCTGATTTATTGTTATTTCATGCGCGCAACGGGCACCCATGACCTGGTCATTGGAACGCCACTTCACAAGCGCAACAATGCCCGCAACAAACACATTATCGGCATGCTGGCCGACACCTCACCCACCCGCATCCAGACATCACCGGGTAGTTCTTACACTGAGGTATTAACAGAGATAAAACTGAATTTATTGCGCGACTTTCGCCACCAGGAATATTCACTGGGCCAAATACACCGGGAAGTTAATAACCTGGGCGAACGTCGCGATCGACTCTACGATGTGTTTGTGTCTTTTGAAAATTTTGCCTATCAGCAAATCACCCACTCAGGTCTGCAGATTACTCCCTACCCCATTACCCATCGTCAGGATAAAACACCTTTTAGCTTGTTTATTCGCCAATACGCGATATCGGGTGATTTCGAATTTGATTTGCAATTGCACTGCGACTTTTTTTCCACTGATGATACCCACTGGATTGAAGGTCGCTTGCGTCATTTAATTAAGCAGTTAGCCATTCAACCAGACCTTGACCTACGCCAACTAAGTTGGTTACCGAATCATGAACTGCAAGCGCTACAAACTATTAATCAATTTGCACCTGCAGTCGCAGAATATCCTCATGCGCTTGAACGCTTTGCGCAAGTGGTACAAAGAAACCTGCATACCCCTGCCGTTATTGGCAATGACCAATCATTAAGCTATCAGGAATTGGATCAGGCCAGTAATACTTTTGCGCACTGGCTAATCGCACAGAAAATTACCCGGGGCGCAGGTATAGGTGTTTGTATGGATCGCACCAGCGATCTACTGGTAGTGTTACTGGGGATTTGGAAAGCTGGTGCTGCCTATATTCCATTGGATCCACAATATCCCACTGCACGCCTGCATCAAGTCGTAGAGCATTCACAATTGCAATGGGTCATTGCGCACTCCGCCTACACACCACTATTTGCGAGCATAAAAATTCATTGTTGCGTGTTTTCGCCTGAATTAATTAGCGGCAATCAACACACAGATTTTTACCCGGCAATCAATTATTCATTAAGCGATTTGGCTTACGTAATCTATACCTCTGGCTCTACCGGAATTCCCAAGGGTGTCGCCATTGAGCACGCTAGTATGGCCAACTTTTTAACGGCTATGGCAAACGCTCCTGGCATAAATGCCAACACCACCCTGCTGGCAGTCACCACCATCAGTTTTGATATTCATGTTCTGGAATTATTTTTACCATTGCTAAACGGTGCAACGCTGGTTCTTGCCTCGAGTGATCAGGTACGCGATGCCTTCGCCTTGCGCGAATTAATGCAAAACCACAATGTGAATATGATGCAGGCCACCCCAGCCACCTGGAAAATGTTATTCCATGCCGATTGGCAACCCGATAACCACTTTAAAGCCTTGTGCGGTGGTGAAGCCATGCCACCGGTATTATTGGAAAAGTTCCACCAGTTTTCGCAGGTGGAATTGTGGAATATGTATGGCCCCACCGAAGCCACTGTCTGGTCCTCAACGGCACTGCTTCAGGCCGCTAACGATCAAGGTAAAAAAGCCCATGAAGCATGCACTCAAAAAATAGGTAGCAAGGAGATTCACCTGGGTCATCCCATCAGCAATTGTTGTTATTTTGTGCTGGATGCACTGGGCTATCCAACAGGATTTAATTTACCCGGTGAGCTGTATATCGGCGGCCACTGCCTTGCGCGCGAATATATTCACGATACCGAAAAAACGGCGGCCAGCTTTATATGGCACAAGCTGCCCGGCATGGAATTGCAACGCATCTATAAAACCGGGGACAGTGTTGAGCTCACCGACAAACACCAACTACATTTTCGCAGCCGCAATGATGACCAGGTAAAAGTTCGCGGCTACAGAATTGAACTGGGTGATATTGAGGCGGCGCTCATGAAGCACCCGCAAGTAAAAGATGCTGCAGTCAAAATCTGGCGTGATGCACGCGGCGAAAATTATCTTGCTGCTTATTGTGTGGCAAAAACAACGAGCATTAGCAATGAAGTATTGGCAAACGACCTGAAACATAGTTTACCTGAGTACATGTTGCCCGCTGCTTACACCTGGCTGGAGGCATTGCCATTAACAGCTAACGGAAAAATCAATCGCAAAGTGCTGGCAGAACCAGAGTTAAACAATCAAGCCGGTACGCAGGAATTACCGCAATCACCACTGGAAAAAACCATTGCCGCTATTTGGGTCGATGTACTGGCAGTAGAGAGCCCCAAGCGCAACGATGATTTTTTCCGTTTGGGCGGCGACTCCATCAGCAATATCCAAATGGTTAATCGCCTGCGCAAAGCGGGTATTGCGGCTGAAGCCGCCGATATTTTCCAACATTCCCGCCTTGCAGATTTTGCAGATCTATTAGCATCGCGGTTGGCAAACCCCAATAGAGTAATGATTGACAACAGCACACTGAAGCTAACCGAGGACAACCAAAACTCGCCCTTTTTGCTCAGTTCTGCCCAACAGCGTTTATATATTTTGCAGCAATTGGAAGCCAGTGAAACGGCTTACAATATGTACGGTGCCTTTTTAATTCGCGGCCTAATGAATCACGCGCAATTAGCACAGGCATTTTCACAATTGCTGAAGCGCCACCCTGCGTTACGCAGCCGTTTCTATGAAAGCCAGGGTGAACTTTTTCAGCAGGTTATGCCAGCCGATAATTTCTTGCTGGAGCAAAAAATATTTTCAATAGACTTATCAGAAAATTTATCTAACTGGTTGCCCACAGCCATCCGGGGGTTTGTACGGCCATTCGACTTAAACCATCCACCTTTGTTGCGGGCACAGCTTTGGCAAGGTGAGGCGCAACAACATGTCTTGCTCATCGATATGCATCACCTGGTAGCCGATGGTTTGTCTATCAACATTTTCCTGCGCGATTTATTTTCACTGTATGAACAGCAATTGCTACCAGCATTGCCCGCTGATTATCGCGATTTCATCCAGCAGCAAACAGATTGGCAGCAAAGCCATGCATGGCAGCAAGCCACCAACTATTGGCAACAACAATTTTCAGGCACTCTGCCCAGCCTGGATTTTCCAACGGATTACACGCGCCCGGCGCAGCAGCAATTTTCTGGTAAACGCCTTGGCTTTTCTTTAAGCAATGCGCAGAGTGATGCTGTTAGAAATCTGGCCCGACAAAATAATGTCAGCTTATTTATGTTATTGCTGGCTGCCTATAATCTGCTGCTAGCCAAATATACCGGGCGTGAAGATATAGTTGTAGGTACGCCGGTTAGCAATCGTCCTAACGAACACTTTGATGAACTGGTAGGATTATTTGTTAATACCTTACCGTTACGCACCTATCCATCGCCCACCAAATCTCTGCCTGAATTTTTACAAGAAATTAAAACCAACGTCAGCCAGGCGTTTTTGTACAAGCACTACCCGTTCGAACAATTAATTGACCATCTCGGGCTAGCGCGCGATTTAAGCCGCAACCCATTGTTCGACTGCGCGCTGGTACTGCAAGCAGACGCGCTCCCGGAAATTACCACGACAACATTGGCAGTGACTCCCTTGCCGATTACCTACCAACATGCAAAATTCGATTTAACACTGGATGCAGTTGACAAGGGATCATACATTCACTTTGATCTTGAATATGCCAGCCATTTATTTAATGAACAGCGCATTCAGTCCCTAGGGCAACAGTTTATTGTGCTCCTGCAAAATATGGTGGAACAACCCAATGCGCCATTAGGTGCGCTCAGTTTGTTAAATGACGCTGAGCGCTACAGATTGCTGCATGCATTTAATAACACCGAAAAATACTACCCACAGCACCAAACGCTAACCAGCATTTTTGAACAACAAGTTGTAAAAACACCGGAGCAAATCGCCGTAGGTTTTGCAGAAAATTCCTTCAGCTATCACCAATTAAATGCAAAAGCCAATCAGCTTGCTCATCAGTTAATCGCAGCAGGTATCGGCAACAACCAGATAGTTGCTGTAATGCTGGAACGCAGCCTGGAAATGCCGGTCGCAATACTCGCCATTATTAAAGCCGGTGCTGCCTATTTACCTATAGCCCCCAATTTGCCACAAGAACGAATTGAATACATGCTGGCAGACAGCAACGTACCCGCATTAATTACCACCACAAAGGACAGTGCACAGGCAACGGGATTTACAGGAAAAATATTGCACCTGGATAATGTGTCGCTGTTGACTGGCCCGGACACTAATCCCGCTCTGCAATCCGGACCAGATGATCTTGCCTATGTCATTTACACATCCGGTTCCACCGGTCGCCCCAAAGGCGCGATGGTTGAACACCGCGCGGTGGTGAATCGTATTTACTGGATGCAGGATAAGTACCCACTGTCCGCTACAGATGTGATTTTACAAAAAACCCCTTATACTTTTGATGTCTCTGTGTGGGAATTGTTCTGGTGGTCGTTCGCAGGTGCCTCAGTCTATTTTATTGCGCCCGATGCAGAAAAAGATCCACAACAGATTTTTTCCTGCATTGAAAAACAGCGCATTTCCATTTTGCATTTCGTTCCCTCCATGCTGACCGCATCGCTGGAATTTTTAGCGGTGCATCAAAGCAACCGCTGGAACCTGAACAGCTTGCGCTATGTTTTTGCCAGTGGCGAAGCCTTAAACCCGCATCAGGTAGAAGAGTTTAACCACTTGATTCACCCACACTCAGGGGCGCAATTAATCAATCTCTATGGCCCCACTGAAGCCGCCATTGATGTGACGTATTTTGATTGCCCGGTAAACGGCAAGGTCAAGCGCGTTCCTATTGGAAAACCCATCGATAATATTCGTTTGCATATTCTCGATAACCAGCAACAACTGGTTCCACTGGGGATTGCGGGGGAATTGTATATTTCCGGCATTGGCGTTGGCCGTGGTTATATTAATAAACCAGAACTAACTGCCGAGAAATTTTTGGCTGATCCGTTTTTTCCCGGGCAGCGCATGTATCGCACCGGAGACCTGTGCCGCTGGTTGGAAGACGGCAACGTTGAATACCTTGGACGACTGGATCACCAGGTAAAAATTCGCGGATACCGCATTGAACTCGGTGAAATTGAAACTTGTCTACTGAACCACCCAGCGGTACGCGAAGCCACAGTAACCGCCTTGAAAAATAGCGCCGGGCAAGATTTTTTATGCGCATACCTGGTAACACGCGCCGCTGTTGCCATTGCGCAGCTGCGTTCACACCTTACTGAATCAGTGCCAGACTATATGGTACCCGCAGAATTCGTATTGCTGGAACATATGCCGCTAAACCCCAGTGGCAAGGTGGATCGCAAACAATTACCTGCGCCGCAAATCAGCGCACCAGCTGCCACCAAGGGTATCGATGATTCACAACTCAGCGATACTGAACGCAACCTGCTACACATAATGCGCACGTTGTTAAGCAACCCGGCATTGGGGCCGGAAGATAATTTCTTTCACAGCGGTGGTGATTCGATCCGTGCTATCCAATTTTCGGCGCGTGCAGCACAACAGGGTTTTAGCATCAGCATTAAAGATATCTTCAAATATCCCAATCTACGTCAATTGGTTCAACACAGGTTACGCCCTGCTTTGCAACAAACAACATTACCAGCACATCCAACAGTCACGGGCGATATCGCATTAACACCCATTCAGCTGGCATTTTTTGAACAGCGGCTAACGCAACCCGATGCGTATTGCCAGTATATTATTTTACAAACACCAAGAGTTGACCCAAACCACCTGCAGCAGGCATTAAATTGTCTGATGCAACAGCATCCATTGTTAAACGCGAAAGTAATTGACACGGACGCGGATAATGTCCCGCAAGCGAGTCAACTGCATATTACGGAAGGTAATCTACAGCAATGGCAAGATACGCAATTTATCCAACGTATAAGCACCGCAGATACCAGCAATCAAATTGAATCTGAATTAAACCGGTTACTGCAGGATCTGCATAACTGCATCGCATTGGACAAAGCACTTTACGCAGCGGGTCTTTTATCCACAACCACACAGGATTACTTGCTGATTAGTATTCACCATTTAATTATTGATGGTGTTTCCTGGCGCATCCTTCTGGATGATTTGAATCATTATTATCAAACGGAGAATAGTGGCGTTCCAATACAACTCAGTCCACCCTCAACACTTCCAAATGAATGGGTGCAAGCAAGCAAAGCCTGCACAAAAACCAGTCATGTGCAAAAGCAATTTACCTATTGGCAAGCAATACAGAAATCTATTCCCGCTGCGCGACTGGAGATTGCAGAAGGGATGCTTGATGGCAGCCTGCAAACAGAATCTATCAACGATGGCTTGTCCCGAATCGAAACATTGCCGTTGCTCACTACCGCTCACACAGCCTATAACACCGACACCCAGGATTTATTGATCAGTGCATTTGCACTGGCCTGGCACCAGTGGACAGGGAAATTGCGCGTAGCGCTGGATTTGGAAGCACACGGACGTCATTTACCTTTCGATCCACTGGATAGTTCGCGCAGCATAGGTTGGTTTACCGCGATATTTCCCTGGATAACAGATCTGGATAGGAATACGTCACTCTCTCACAAGATCCAACACATTAAAGAATCCTTGCGTCGAATACCCGATAAAGGTATTGGTTTTGGATTGCTGAAATATTTCGGCACAGAAGAACAGCAACAACAGTTACGCACCAACGGGCCAGACATTTTATTTAATTATCTTGGTCATCTGGATAGCGGAAGCCCTAAATGGAAATTGCACAACACCGGCCTTTATTCAGGTCCACAGAATCGGCGCAGCCATAGCATTGAAATCACCATGGCGATCAAGGACGAACAGCTAACTTGGGAGATTCACTTTTCAGGCAGGCAGTTTTCCGCATCAAGAATAGCTAAATTTAACCAGTTATTGCGCGCACAACTATTGGACATTAGCGCCCATTGTTGTCAACAAACAGCTGCACAGCAAACACCCAGCGATTTGGGCGATGCGCATTATTCACTGGAAACCTTCCATCAACTGGCGCGACGACTGGAAAGCCAGGGGCCAATCACCGCCATTCGTAAACTTACACCAACCCAAGCGGGTATTTATTTTCACACGCAGCAACAACATTCGGAACTCTACTACGAAGAATTGGGACTATCGCTAAACCAGGCACTGGATGCAGAATTGTTGCAACTGGCATTAAACCAGTTGGCAAAAAAGCACAGTATTTTGCGCAGCCTGTTTATCCAGGAAGGCACCGAAGAGGTTCGGCAGATGGTCTGCGACAATGTGCGCACCACAGTGAATTTTAGCGATATATCTGGCCTGACGAACAACGCGCAGGAAGAATGGCTTAACCAACAAAAACATCAGCTACGCACTGCTGGTTTTGATTGGCAATTGCCATTGCTGGGGTTGCATTTGTTTAAAACGGGAGAGCAGAAATCCCAGCTGTTATTTACTTACCACCATTTAATTCTGGATGGCTGGAGCTGCGCTGCATTCATTGAAGAATTGTTAGCACGCTATCTTGAATTACAACAGCACAGGTTTTTAGCCCCAACAGAAAAGCAAAGCGTAGAACAACATTCAACAACAAAACCGTCCGCCGATTTTGGTGATTACCTGGTATGGCTGGCCGAGCAAAACCCGGAGCAGGCGCGCGATTTCTGGCGCGCCCAATTAGCAGACATAGATGATTTAACTCGTCTCCCCGGTGAAATTGCCGCAGAGAATACTGGGCATTCATTGCAGGAAACCGAATACCAACTACCCGCACATTATTTGCAAGGGTTGCAACAATTAGCCACAGACTATGAGGTAACACTCAACACACTGATTCAAGCCGCCTGGGGGTTGCTACTGCAAGGCTACAATAATTCCAATGAAGCCTTGTTTGTCAGCGTAGTATCTGGCCGAACGGCGCCCATTGCGGGTATTGAGCACATGTTGGGTTTATTTATTAATAGTATTCCGGTACGCATTACGGCTCCGCCATTTGATCAGCAGCACTCTGCAATACAGGATATTCAGCAGTGGCTGTGCAAGCTGCAAGAAAACCATTTGCAGGCCGAGCAACACGCCTTTATTGGCTTGGCCGATATAGCCAGTGCTGCCACTATCTCCAGTGATCTATTTCGCCATCTGCTGGTGTTTGAGAACTACCCGGTACAAGATAAATTGCTGGGCAATAATTTGCGTATTGATGGAATCAGCCTGCATGAGCAAACCCATTACGATTTTAATTTACTGATTCAGCCAGCAGAACAACTGGTGTTTCGTTTTATCGTGAATACCCAGGTGCACCCCGCCGCCAGCGTAGCGCGCATTGCCGAACATTTGCTGGAGCTGCTGCGTACCTGGGTTAAGCATAAGAATATTGTATTACCCAACACCATTATTAACCCGGCAGAAACCCGGGAATTAATTACACTTGGTACAGCCCAGGGCACTCCTTTAGCACCGGAAGACAATCTGATTGCCCGCTTTTTACAACAGCAACAATTGACACCCCGTGCCCTTGCTGTATGCGATAACGCTATGCAAATTAACTACACCCAGCTTGCGCAACAAGCACGGCAAATTGCACAACATTTACTCGCACAAGGGATTCGCACCGAACAACCGGTGGCATTGTTGGCAAACAGGTCTTGCAACATGGTTGCCGCACTCCTCGGAATTTTGCAAAGCGGTGCCGTGGTTGTGCCCATAGATCCACATTTGCCTGATGAGCGCATCCACTACTTATTAACTGACTCTACCGCCACTTATGTTCTGGTCGATGAAATTAAACCCGATTTGGCGCAAACCCGCCCTGAAATTAAGCAATTTACGCTTAGCGATTGGTTAACCACACCGGCTGCATTGGATTCAACACAATTACCACCACTGAATAATGCCCAACTGCTTTACCTGATTTACACCTCTGGCACCACCGGAGCCCCCAAGGGAGTAATGTTGGAGCAGCGCAATTTACTAGCATTGATTGATAGCCAGACACAGCAAGGATTATTGCACTTTAAGAAACAGGTGCTGCAATTTGCAACCCACAGCTTTGATGTTTGCTACCAGGAAATTTTCAGCACATTGTTAGCAGGCGGATGCTTGCACATTATTGACGAGCAACTAAAGAAGGATGCCGATTACCTGCTGGAGTTTATTCGCACCAATACTATAGATACGCTGTTTTTACCAACTGCCTATTTCAAGTTTTTATTTTCAACACCGGAGCGAATCGCACAAATTCCCGCATGTGTGGAACATATTATTACCGCCGGTGAACAATTACTGGTATCACCCCATTTGCGTCAGTTCTTGCAAGCAAGCAAGGTGCTGTTGCACAACCATTATGGCCCCTCTGAAACTCACGTAGTCACCACACAGGTGTTGAGCAACCAGACTGTCATTGCTGATATTCCGCCAATAGGTAAACCGATAAACGGTACGGGAATTTACTTACTGGACAAGCACGGCAAGCTGCAAACGCGTGGGGCCGTTGGTGAAATTTTTATTGGCGGCGCCAGTGTAGGGCGCGGGTATTGGCAAAAGCCATCACTCACGCAAGAACGTTTTTTATCTACCGTTGATTTAGCGGCACTGACTGGAAATATTTATTTCTCCAGCACTGAATTTCTGGCGATTAACGGCGAGCGTATTTATCGCACAGGCGATCTGGGTTACTGGAGTGAATCCGGTGAGTTAATTTACTTAGGCCGTGGCGACCAACAAGTCAAAGTGCGCGGCTATCGTATTGAACCAGGCGAAATAGAAGCTTGTCTGCGCAAACAGGCTAGCATCCATGAAGCGGCAGTTATCGCTCAACGTGATCCGCAGGGCAATAATTATTTGGTTGCTTATGTAGTACTCAATTCAGCAGTTTCAGAAGAAGTAGCACTAGACACTATTAAACAGAAACTCACCAGCGAATTGCCCGTTTATATGCAGCCGGCTTTCCTTGTCCCACTTGTACAACTGCCTATTACAGCCAACGGCAAACTGGATAAACGCGCACTGCCTGAAGTCACAATGTCAACCAAGAGCAATGCACAAAAGCCCATTAACAAAATACAAATTAATCTGGCGCGCTTCTGGCAGGAATTATTAGGAATTCCAGAACCCCGCCTGGATATTGATTTCTTTGCTGTTGGTGGGCATTCATTGAATGCAGTAGCTCTAGCGGCACGTATCCGGCGCGAATGGAATATTGTTGTTTCACTCAAAGAATTATTTGTAGCACGAACGTTGGAACAGCAAGCAGAATTAATTTCCACCAAAAACGCAAAGAATAATTTGGCGGAACACATTGCCGAACTAACATCGACCAACATCGCCAACGAAGTAGCTCCAAACCTGGTGATTTCCCCGGCGACAGACAGCCCTACTCGCTTCACACCGGGCAACTGGATTCCATTGTCTTCAGCACAACAGCGCCTTTACGTGCTTGATCAGTTGGCAGGGCCAAATACTAACTACAACATTCCCTTTGTCGCACAGATACAATCTGGTATCGATTTACCCCAACTCCACATTGCATTACAGCAATTGGTGGAACGCCATAGTATTTTACGTGTACGCATTGCTATCCATGAAGGACAGCCGATGCAAACCATTGTGCAAGATGCTATCGCTATTCAGCATCATGCTATTGCCGCAGAGGAGTTGGATTATTACCTGACCAGCTGGGTTAAGCCGTTTACTTTACATCAGCAACCATTATTCCGCATTCAATTACTGGACATTGAAAACACTAAAACCCATTGGTTGCTACTGGATTTACACCACATTATTGCCGATGGTGTCACCGTTGAAATTTTGCTGCGTGACCTCCTGGCTTTATACAAAGACGAAACATTAGCAACACCTGAGTATGATTATTCAGCACTCATTGATTGGCAAACAAACTGGCAACACACAAGCAATTACCAAACCCAAAAACACCATTGGTTAAACCGTTTTCGCCACTTACCGCCGGTAATGGAATTGCCGCTGGATTTTACACGCCCACCGGAACGCAGCGCTGCGGGTGCTGAATTTTCATTGCCACTGGATTCTACACTGGCAAACGCGTTGGAAAATTTTGCACAACAACAAGGTACCAGTGTATTTGCGGTGGCATTAACGGCTTATGCACTTTGGCTGTGGCGGTACAGCGGTGAAACTGACATGGCTATTGGCATACCAGTTTCCGGGCGCAGCCAGGCCGAGTTTGCCAATACTCCAGGGTTAATGGTTAACAGCCTCGCCTTGCATATCCATCTGGATGCCGAGCAAACCGCTCAAGCCTGTGTGCAACAGATTTCCGCACAATTGCTTGAAGATTTACAGCATCAGGATTTTCCATTTGACGCACTGGTCAATGCGCTGGAACTACCACGCAACCCTGGGCGCAATGCGCTCTTCGACACCATGTTTTCACTGGGTAATGATTGGTTAAGCAATGCGGGTGCACAGGAATTATTTATCCCTCATCTATTGCCAGTGAAAGAAGCCAAATTTGATATGGCGATGAGCCTTGATCAACGCCAAGGGCAATATTTATTGTCCGTGAATTACGCCACCAGCTTGTTCAGCGCGACGCGTGCGACTGCCATGGGCCAACATTATTTGATAATGCTGCAACAATTGCTTGAACACCCGCAACAACCGCTGCACAACTTGAATTGTTTGTCAGTTACCGAATACCAGCAATTAACGCTGGACTTCAACAACACGGCCATGAGCTTTCCCCGCGATTCCACTATCGCACTTGAGTTTGAAAAAATGGCCGCGCACTGTAGTGAGCAATTAGCAATTCATGATGACGATGGAACACTAACCTATCGCGAACTCAACGAACTGGCCAATAGAGTGGCAGTTTGCTTACTTCAAAAGGGTTTGATCCGGCAAGAACCGTCGCAACCTGGACGAATGCAGCAAATATTTGTCGGTGTGATGTTGGAGCGATCACGCTATTGGATCGCCACCATGCTCGCCCTGCTGAAAGCAGGAGCTGTCTATATGCCCATTGCCCCAGATTGGCCACAAGAGCGCATTCACAGTATTTTGCAGGACGCACAGGCGCCGTTGCTTATTTGCACGCCGAATACCGCAAACGGACTAGACACCGCTAATTGCCAAAAAATTTACCTGGATGATTTACTCGCAGATGCAAAAAAATATTCTGCTGAAAATATAGCGCCTGCGTGCAGTGCGACGGATCTTGCCTATGTTATTTACACCAGTGGTTCTACGGGCATTCCCAAGGGCGTACTAATAGAACAACGCGGTGTGCTTAACCTGGCACAGTGGGCAGGTCGCGAATACAATCTGAAACATAACTCACGATTATTGCAAATGACCAGCCCTGGTTTCGATGTCTCGATTGAAGAAACTCTGGTACCTCTGCTAAACGGTGCAGAAGTATTTATCCTCAATGACGAGAGTAAAATGGATAAGAAAAAGTTTACCCATTTTGTTCAGAAACATCGTATTCAGATTGTCGAACTAGTGCCCAGTTTATTAGCGGATTATTTGCTCGACAATATTGCCATGGAGTCACTTGCGCTGGTTATTACCGGTGCAGAACGCCTCGACCCATTATTGAAAGATCAAATACTCGCGCGCGGTTATCGTTTGCACAATGTGTACGGCCCCACCGAAACTACCGTGAACGCCACCAGCAAAGCCTGCCGAGCAGACGATGATACTATTGGCAAACCCATGGCCAATTCCAGCGCTTTAGTTCTGGATAAATTCGGGCGCCTACAACCCATTGGGGTACCGGGCGAATTGTGTATCAGTGGCGATAATCTCGCACGCGGCTATCATCAGCGAGAGCCATTGACAGCAGAAAAATTTACTGCAAATCCTTTTGCCACGGGCACGCGACTCTATCGCACGGGCGACCTCGCCAGCTGGACTAACACCGGGGAAATTCGCTTTATTGGCCGGATTGACCAACAAGTAAAAATCCGCGGTTATCGCATTGAAACTGGCGATATTGAAACGCGCTTGATGGCAATTGAAGGCGTGCAACAAGCCATTGTGACGGTACGCAACCAGGATACCATTAACGCCAATCTCTGCGCCTACTACACAGGCTCAGCAGCGCTGGATGAAAAGGAGGTGCGCGCTCAGCTCGCGCAATGGCTACCCGGATATATGATGCCCGCACAATTTATTTACCTGGATTCAATTCCATTAACTGCCAATGGCAAAGTCGATAAAAGAGCACTACCCCAATCTGACATGGTGGTACGCACTGATTATCTGCCACCACGTACATCGTTTGAAGTTCAACTCGCCGACATCTGGAGTAATTTACTAGACGGTACAAATTACAGTATCGATGAAGATTTTTTCCGTGTCGGCGGCCATTCATTGCTGGCAATAAAGTTACTCACCAACATCAATCGCCAGTGGAATATCGCGCTCAAGCTGACAGACATTTTTACTCACTCCACTCTGGCGCAACTCGCTGATCTTATTCAGCAGCACAGCGAACGGAGTGAAAACACTAGTGCAACAACTCATTATCAATTGCTTAATCCAGCAAGCGAAAAACCTCTGTTCCTGTTTCCACCGGCATTGGGTGAAGCAGCAATTTACGCACAACTCAGTCAGCAGTTACCGGACTATCGCTTTTATTGTTTTAATTATCTCGATGATCCGCAGCGATTGGAAATTTACGCTGATACTATTGCCGCCGCACAAACTAATGGTGCTATTTATTTGTTTGGCTATTCCGCCGGCGGCAATCTCGCCTTTGAAGTTGCACGCGTGCTGGAAACGCGCGGGCGTCAGTTGGACGGATTGATTTTGCTGGACTCCGTGCGGCGCAAACAAACTGGCCTGGCACGGCCCGCAGCGCAAATTGCCCAAGACCTGCAAGACGCGTTTGCGCGCAACCACCTGAGTTTGGATGATTCAATGCTCGCACCCTTGGTGGAGCAAGCGTATCGCTACGGACTTTATATGGAGGAGTTGATTAACTCTGGCTCACTGCAAGCGCCAGTACATTTAATTAAGGCTGATATTCCTGTTGATAACACTGAAGATTACAACTGGGTTGATGCGACTGCGAATCTGTATATTCATGCTGGTAAGGGAGAACACCTGGAACTGCTAGCCGGACCCAACCTTGAGCACAACGCCCGATTGATTGCGGCTTGTTTGAGCGAGGAGGCTCACATTGCTTCCGCACAGATTCCCGCCGGGGAGATAAAAGAGCCTGAATTTCCCTAGGAATCCAGCAAGCCACACACATCAACTAAACCACAGCCTGCAACAACCCGGTTTTCACCGGGTTGTTGTTGTGCTTTACAAAACATCACCTCAATTAACCCGCCAAACTGTTATAGTAAAAACCGCTTTAAGCCACCCCCGGCAACACCCTTTCCGCAAAGTTAATCGAGCTGTAGTACCCGTTGGCTGCAAAAGCATTATGCGCACAAGGGTATGACTGAGAACATTTATGTCTGCTTCCGAGTTATCTGTCACCCAACACAATGCACTTCCACTCCCCGGTTTTGCTGAACAACTTTCCACCCGTCTGGCGTTTTTAATTACCGGGCTCGCCATGTCTGCTTGGGCGCCGCTGGTTCCTTTTGCGCAGGAACGCCTGGGCGTGAACGAGGCTACGCTGGGTGCGTTACTGCTGTGCCTCGGTGGAGGCTCACTGATTGCCATGCCACTGACCGGCCCACTGGTTAACAAATTTGGCTGCAAAAAATTTATCACCTTGAGCCTATTGCTGATGTGTTTCAGCCTGGTATTTCTGGGCATAGTCGCGAGCGTACCCGGCCTCGCACTGACTTTATTAATTTTTGGTTTATCGCTCGGTGCCACCGATGTCGCCATGAATATGCAGGCGGTTATTGTGGAGAAAGCCAGCGGCCGCAGCATGATGTCCAGCTTCCATGGTTTTTATAGCCTGGGAGGAATTTTTGGTGCGGTGATTATCAGCGGATTACTCTGGCTATCACTCTCGCCCTTTCATGCGTTATTGATCCTGACCGTAATGCTGCTGGTGATGCTGACTTACACAGCCCCTAAACTTTTAACCTATGGCAGCACCGGGAATAAAACCGGCAGCGAAAAACGCGATCCATTTTTTGTATTGCCGCGCGGCAAAGTGTTATTGCTCGGCGTGCTCTGCTTTATTGTTTTTTTAGCGGAAGGTTCAGTATTGGATTGGAGCGCAGTATTTCTTACCAAGGTGCGCGAGGTAAACCCGGTACATGCAGGCCTGGGCTTTGCGTGTTTCTCGGTCGCCATGACCATTGCACGTTTAACCGGTGATCGTATTGTGCAAGCCTTGGGAGGAAAACGAATTTTATTGTGGGGTGGCAGCTGCGCGGCGCTCGGCTTTGCCATTGTAGTTTTTGCTCCCTACACCCTCACCGCCTATCTTGGCTTTACGCTGATTGGTTTGGGGGCATCCAACATTGTTCCCGTACTATTTACCGCCGCTGGCAATCAAAAATCCATGCCGATGAGTTTGGCTATTTCAGCGGTAGTCAGTTTGGGTTATGCGGGATTATTAGCGGGACCGGCATTGATTGGTTTTGTCGCAGAACTCACCAGCCTTTCAATTGCGCTATGTATTGTTGCTCTTGGACTCATTGCACTGGCAGCGTGCGCCAACAAAGTTACACGTTCGGAATAACAGAACAGCGTTAAAAATGCCGCACCCATTAGGCGCATAGGCGCAGCATTTATGATCTAGCGGGAAAACACCACCGTTTTTGTACCGTTCAATAGCACCCGGTGCTCTGCATGCCAACGCACCGCACGATTCAACACTACCGCTTCAATATCGCGGCCAATCTCTGCCATTTCATCTGGTGAATTGACGTGGGAAACACGCTCAACGGATTGTTCAATAATCGGACCTTCATCGAGATCAGCTGTCACAAAATGTGCCGTGGCGCCAATCAGTTTTACACCGCGATCAAACGCCTGGTGATAGGGTTTTGCGCCTTTAAAGCCCGGTAGGAATGAGTGATGGATATTGATCGCACGCCCATTTAATTTTTTACACAAATCATCGGACAAGATTTGCATATAGCGCGCGAGCACCAAAAAATCGGCCTGCAGATCCTGCATTAATTGCCACAGCTGACCTTCTTGTTGTGGCTTGGTGTCGGCTGTAATCGGCAAATAATGGAATGGCAATTGGTACCACTCAGCGAGATCGCGCATCACATTGTGATTGGAAACCACGCCCACAATATCAATGGGCAAAGAGCCATTTTTCCAGCTGTTTAACAGCGCATTCAAACAGTGTCCCCATTGCGAAACGGCAATCAATACCCGCGGCTTGCTGCCACTGTCAAAAATGTTCCAATCCATTTGGTATTGCTCACCCAGGGGCTTAAACAACGAGCGAATCTGCCCTATGTTGTAACCAGTGGGGCACTCAAATACGGTGCGCATAAAAAAGCGGTTGCTGGTCACATCCTCAAACTGGGAGGACTCTTTAATGTTAAAACCCAGGGTGGCAAACAAGGTGGCGACGGCGGCAACCAAGCCCTTTGAATCCTGACAACTGAACGTTAATACGATTTCTTTTACAGCAGACATTACGCGAATTCCTGTTGGCTAAACCAGAAGGCTGGCTATCAATAAAAATAGTCGCCAAGCCTAGGGGAAGCAGCAGCGCAATTCAAGCATGGCTACGCCTCATCGAGTAACGATGCGACAATCAAATCGGGCTGCTACACTTTGAGTAGCCCTTAAAGTCAAATGATCCAATGATAAAAGCAATGAGGATCTGCATGTTTCCAACTCATGCTTCCGGCACGACAAGCCGTTTTGTCACAGCAAGCTGTTATTCCGCTAACCCGGATTTCAAATCTGCCCTGCCCGGCTTGCCAAGCCGTTGGAAATTGCTGTCAGCTTTGTGCTTGGTAACCTTTTATAACCCCTCCTTTGGTAGTAGTGATGAAGGGCTGCTCGATCTTAGCCTGGAGGAATTGCTGCAAATACCTGCAACCAGCTTCCGCAGTTCAGTAGTGCGTGCGCGCGACCTAAAGCATGTGGCCCTGATACAACAGGACAGTATTGTCAGCGAAGATATTTCGGACTTTCCCGACCAGAATCTGGCTGAGGCTCTGCAACGTATTCCCGGTATCGCTATTTCACGCGAGGGGGGAGAAGGACGACAAATCACTGTACGTGGACTGGGGGCCAACTTTTCACGTGTGACCATGAACGGTATGGATGTGATGGCGCAAAGCGAAACAACGCTCGACAGCCGTAATACCATTTCCACCAGCCGCGCCTTTGATTTCAATGTGTTTTCAGCTGATTTGTTTAGCCAGATAAGTGTTAACAAATCCTACAGTGCCAACCAGCATGAAGGAGGTATAGCCGCCACCCTCGACTTGCGCACCCCCCAACCTTTCGATTTTGAAGGTTTTAAAAGCAATATCAGCCTCAAGTTAGGCGACAACCAATATACCAGCGACCAGAAACCACAACTCTCGCTGCTGGTATCCAATACCTGGGATACAGTGGGTGCCCTGGCCGCCATCAGCTACAGCAAGCACGACACCCTGGAGCAAGGCTACAGCACCAGTCGTTGGCGTACACGCACCACCACCAATATAGGACCTGATATTGACCCCACCGTCGCCGCAATACTTGCCGGAGGGCTGGATGGCAACCCGGGTACGACTGCAGACAATCTCTGGTTTGCCCGCCTCAATCGCTATTCTTACTGGGGCAACACCCAGGAGCGTCTGGGTTTTACCTCCAGCCTGCAATTCAAGCCAAACGATACACTGGCCATCAACCTGAACCTATTTTATGGCGAGTTCAGTAACGACAAACACGAGCAACACCTGGCCACCAATGGTTCTGCCAGCACTGCATTGGGCAGGGTGAATGCGCTGGAATATATCGACAACAATGGCGATCTGGAGGTTGTTTACGGTGAATTCAGCAACGTCGCCCTGGTATCGGAGAGCCGTATCGATCAACAGGACACCGGATTCTACAATCTGGTAACCGATGCAGAGTGGCAGCTAAGCGATAACATCCAGCTTACCGGGCTGCTGGGTAAATCGCGTTCAAATTTGCAAATCCCGGTAAGCGACAAGGCTTATCTGATACATACCGGCAGTATCACTACCGATTTTCGCCGCGACCGGTTTTACGGTACCAACAGCTACGATTTTGATACCAATAACCTGGCAAACTGGACATTGCGCGAGCTGGATTTTCGCGAAAGCTACAAAATCAGCGAACTCAGCCAGGCTAAAACGACAATTAAATTTGACCTCGACAATGAGGCCAATCTGGAGCTAGGCCTGGCTTACCTGGAGTTTTTCCGAGATAGCACCGGCTATCTGGATAGTGATTATGTCAGCGTGCAACCCACACCGCTCAATAACGGTGTTACCAATAAGATCCAGGGTTTTGCGGTACCTTCCAGCCAGCACAAAGATATTGATTGGGTGATAGCGAATGTAAAAAAAACCCAGCGTTTTTATGGCCTGTCAGGCCAATTGGATGATTCCATCCCGGTAGATGCCGAAACCTTTGCTATCACCGAAAAAACTCACAGCGCCTATGCGCAATACACCTGGAAAAGCCAATTATTCAACCGCCCTTTGCACGGCAATGTTGGCCTACGCTATTTCCAAACCAGGGTAACTACTCAAGGCATGTTGCAAACTACACGCCTTGGTAGAAATGGCAACTATAACGATTTTCTACCAACAACTAACCTGGCCTGGAGCCTGAATAACCAAACACTCATCCGCGTTAGTGCCAGTCGCAATATCACCCGCCCTGACACTGACCGCCTTTCCGCCTCGGCAATTATCCGCAACACCCCCGATGGCCCCTCAGGGCTATCCATACAGGCAGGCAATCCGGATTTACAGCCTATCACTGCCACCAGTCTGGACCTTGCACTGGAACATTACTTTAACGACATAGGCTATTTGTCCATGTCGCTGTTTTCCAAATCGCTCGATCAGTTTGTGGTAGATGAAACTGTACAAGTGCCCTACGGTGAAACCGGCTACCCACTCTCCTTCCTCGGCAATGGACAAGATGCCAACACCATTTACGCCTATGCGCGCCCGGTAAATGGTGACTCCACCCGTTTTAAGGGAATGGAGCTGTCGTTTTACCGCGATCTGGATTTTTTACCCGCCCCATTTAACCACCTGGGCATCATCACCAACTACACAGTGGCACGCGGTACCGCCACCTATCGCAATGTGCAGGCAGCCAGTGAAACTCAAACCAAAGACTTCATCGGTTTATCACGCAATTCAGCCAATGCCACCCTTTACTACGAGAGCGGCGACTGGGGCGCGCGCTTATCGGCTAATTACCGAGATAGCTACATTGGGAATGTAGAAGGTGGGCTTTCGGACGAAGATGAACGCGGCTACCACGCCAGCACCCGCTGGGATTTTTCTGCGTCTTACAAGTGGAGTGATCAACTCAAATTCACGCTGGAAGGCATCAACCTCACCAACCAGCGCGAAGAACAATATACCGATAGCAGTGATCGGCTGTATGGCACTACCTATAGCGGTAGCAGTTACTTTGTAGGCTTGAGTTATACGTTTTAACTTAGGTGTTACTTACCCATCC
>JAGKXA010000272.1 GCA_021151615.1 Cellvibrionaceae bacterium
CCATAAAAGTGGTGGAGTGGCTGGAAGCGCGCAACACCAAAATGACCTGGTGCATTGTGGGCGAGCCTTCCAGTACCAAGGTAGTCGGTGATGTGATTAAAAATGGCCGCCGCGGCTCACTGGGTGCAGTACTCACCGTAAAAGGTATTCAAGGCCATGTGGCCTACCCCCACCTGGCCGATAACCCAATTCATAAATTAGCGCCAGCCCTGGCGGAATTGGCGGCCGAACACTGGGACAATGGCAACGAGTTTTTCCCCGCGACCAGCTTCCAGGTATCCAACATTAACGGTGGCACTGGAGCGACTAACGTCATTCCCGGCGAGGTTACGGTGGTATTTAATTTCCGTTTTTCCACTGAGCTGACCGAACAGATTCTGCGCGAGCGCACACACGCTATTCTGGATAAGCACGGCGTGAAATACGATTTGCAATGGACACTAAGTGGCCAACCCTTTTTAACGCCGCGCGGCGATTTGGTAAATGCCCTAGTAAATGCAATTAAAACCGAAACCGGTTTGGATACGGAATTATCAACATCAGGCGGAACATCCGACGGCCGATTTATCGCACCCACCGGCGCACAAGTAGTTGAGCTGGGCCCCATCAATGCAACCATTCATAAAGTGAACGAATGTATCAGTGCAGAGGATTTGAATAAGCTCACCGCTATTTACGAGCGCACACTGGAAGCATTGCTCGTTCACTAAAAAAACGAAATAAAAGCAAGCAAAATAGAGGTGCGAAAATAAAAAAGCCCCACATTCGGGGCTTTTTTATTTTTGGTTGTCCAGGTTGATCAAAAAAGCAGATCTTCATAACCCTGCTTATCAAACAAATCAAACAAATAAGCTTTCGTAACGGCATCGAGTGGATTGTTAGAAAAATTCAGTTCTGCGTCCTTACTGAGCTTATCCACACCGGTCACACTGGTTAACCGATTATCGGACATCAATACCCATTTCAATTGGGTGTTTTTGGACAAATCAATACTGGCAATTTGATTATAGGTCGCCGATAGGGATTTCAATTCCAATAACTGCACTATCGCCAAACTGGTAACTTTATTATCGATTAAATTTAATTCAGAGAGTTTTATGTTGTTGACCAAATCCAGTGTGGATAATTGATTTTTATACACATCTAAACGACTAAGCTGATTTAACATAGATACATCCAGCGCCGCAATTTTATTTTCCATCACACGCAGATCCGTCAATTTTATATTTTTCGCCAGATTAATCGCCGTTAAACCCAAACCTGCCGCGTTCAGGAAGGTCAAATCGGGCAACATACTGGTATCTACTGCAGTGATTTTGTTCCAGCCCAGTGTTAAATCCGTTAGTAAAACATTCTGGCTGTAATCCACTGCAGTGAGCTGGTTGCGCGACAAATACAATTGCCGCAGATCTTGCAGATGACTTACCGTTATTTGCGTAAGCAGATTGGACTCAAGATTGACGCTTTCCAAGTGGGTATTTGTGAGCAAATTGATGTCTGTGATGCGATTATCAGAAAGATTAAGCGATTCGAGTTTGGTTAAATTGGTCAAATCAATTTCTTGCAAATGATTTTTAGCAACATTCAATTGGGTTAATTGTGTATTGCGCGAAACATCCACTGCAACCAGCTCATTATTGTACAGGTTCAAGCTTTTCAATGCCTGAAAAAAGCCAAAGTCCCAAGTGCCTTTTAAACGCGTGCTGGTCAGCGCTAATGACGTCAGGTTCGGAAACAGCTTCAGTTCATCCAGTGATGCAACCGGGTCGAACAAGCTGCCGCAACTCAATGAGGTTATCGCTTCTGCGGTCAAGGGCGTTTTGCTATCGTCTTCCATCGCGGTGATGCAACGAATAAGGCCGCGATCCGTCAGTTTTAGTTGATCCGCCAGCGACCCTATACGCACAAAACTCACATTCACAACGCAACTGGCACTCACCGGACCAACAACGACTTGATTAGCTTCCACCCGACCGTTGCAACCATTTACGCCAGCCAGTTTGTAACCGTTTTCCGCTTGCACGGAAAAATTTTTTATCTCTCCCTGAGCTATATCGACAAAGCCAAAAGGACTGATCGTACCGCCTTTATTGTAAAGAGCGTTAATAAACAACTCTGCGGAATTGGGCATGGAAGATTGCGTGCTGGATACAAACCTGGAGGAATTTGATTGGATAGCGCTTGAGCCATTCGAACTGGCAACACTTGTTATTGAACTTCCACTGCTCTGTACCGAACTTGTGTCACTTGAAAGTAAAACGCTGGAGTTAATCACACTACTGACAGAACGTGCGACAGAGGAGTTTATAGGCGTGCTGTTACCGGAACTACCGCCGCAGGCAGCGAGGCTCAATATCAGTACCAGCGCACAACACTCGCGAAAACCTGTTAACACTTTTGCTCCACCCATAAATTTTCCCCAACAATAACGTAAAACCAATTCACCAGAGTTTATCACCCGACTCCCTGAGCCGGCCCCATTTCATTAGTATTCAATTGTAAAATAATGTTTTCAGCGACACGCAAAGTCAAATAGCGAATTCTTCATTTGGCGAATGGGGAAATTTCTGAAATTCATTAAGGGTTTGACTAAACGCCAAAATCATGGCTTCAATGTCGAAAACATTTTCTTTTTTTCAGTAAAGTCGTTGAAATCATTAACAAATCCAGACTTGTCATAGTTCTTGCTCATGCTTGCTTGACTGCCGAGAGTGTCGATTTTTTGGACATTTTTTTTGCGCGCAGTGTCAAGCCGACCTTTTGCTCTTCAAGCAATTTTTGTCATTCAGCATTTGAAAGGAAAATGAATATGACCAGCTCTTTTTTCAGCGAAGTAATGCGCGTCCCCGGAACCAAAGCCTTGAGTCGTGAAGAAGCGGCTTTCCAATATGGCGCAGACACAGGCGCAAGCCAACGTCTGCCCGCCGGAGCCATCATCATTAAAGAAGTCGATGCGATTGAGGCGGTGCTCGCGCTAGCCAATGAATTTAAAGTTCCGCTCTGGCCTATTAGCGGTGGACGGAATTTTGGTTACGGCACTTCGCTCCCGGTCGATACACGCAGTTTTATTTTGGACTTGTCACAACTGCGCCGTGTGTATATTGATGTTCACTCGTCAACAGCGTTGATTGAACCCGGTGTAACTCAAAGTGATTTGCACGCAGCGATAAAAAAATCCGGCGCAAATTTACTGGTACCCACTACCGGTGTAGGGCCCAACGGCAACATCCTCGGCAACGCACTCGACGGTGGTTACGGTTTAACCCCTATTGCCGATCACTTCAATGCGATTTGTGAACTGGAAGGATTTTGGGGTAATGGCACGGAATTTCGTCATACCTATCAAGATATGGGTTGCGCCGAAATGGCCAAGCGCTGGAATGCAGGCACAGGTTATTCCTGGGCTGGCCTATTGCGACAAGGTAATTTCGGTATAGTTACCAAAGCACGCGTTCAACTGGCACGAGCCCCGGAAGCAACACGCATTTTGGTATTTGAATGGAAATCCAACGAGGCGTTTATTGCAAACCAAGCAGAACTGAATAAATTAACCGAAGATATTCCCGGCATCGGCGGCATTATTATGATGAACGATTGCCGTATTCTTTCTACCCAGGTGGACACACCGCTTGCATCACCACTTAAAGGTGAAGCCCGCGCAGATTATTTGCGCAACCTGGCAGAACAACGAAAAATTTCCGCATGGACAGGCTTAGGAACTCTTTACGGTTCTCGCGCAGCCGTAGCGGGTTCGGTAAAAGATATTCGTCGTCGTTTAAAAAATTGTCGTGTGTGGAGTTTTAGTCCTGAGCAAATTAAACAGCTACAAAAAATTCAGGACTACTTACCCAAATGGGGCTTCTCTGCGTTACGCCGCCATTTTGGCGCGCTGGTAAATACGCTGGGAACCGTAGAGGGTTATCCCATAGTTGCCTTCCTGAAAATTGCTTATGCACTTGACCCCACTGCAAAAAAACTCGATCTGAATTCACACCCGGCAAAAGATGGTGCTGGGATTTTATGGTATGCCCCGCTAGTACCTTTTATGGCCGATGAAGTGGAACGCTATCGCAGGGTGATGAGCAAATGCCTAACCGATCACGGCTTTGATCCACTACTTGCGGTGACTTCGCGTTCATCGCGCACTTTATCCGGGACCATTCCATTGTTATTTGATCGCAAAAATCCTGAGGATATTGCGCGCGCGAAAAATTGTTATCGCGCCTTGGTAAAAACCGGTTTGGAAAATGGTTGGCCGCCCTACCGCCTGGGTGTGGACTATATGGACCTGATCGCTTGCTCTGCCGATTCACCCAGCGCGCAAGTGCAACGGTTATTGAAAAACGCGCTGGATGAAAATGAAGTGATTGCTTCTGGCCGTTACGAACATGCAAAGCCGATTGCACCATTTATTCCTGCCACACAACCTTCGTTTGCGGAGAAAAAGGTCACAGAGAAAAATGCTGCCGAGCCAACAGTAACAGAAGCAGAAAGCAATTTGCTAAACAAGGTGTTGGAAAGCAGCTTCGATACCACCAGTTACGCCAAAATGTTTGCAAGAAATAATAACGGAGAGTCAGTCGATCTTTAATTGCTGCACCTGACTTGTCTTACTCACAATAATTGATGTGAGAGGGATTTTTTATGAACAGAATAATTGCCACTTTGCATCAGGGACGATGCCTGGTTTTCTCTGTCACTCATGCCAATAAAAGCCGACCCGGCTTATATTAGCTATTCAAATCCACAATCAACAAACTACCGGTAAAACGTTTGGGCTCCAGGCAGTACCAAGTCAGCAACTCGTTATCCCAGCGTTCGCATTTGTCCACCAAATCCAGAAAAGGTTGGCGCCCGGGGTCGGCCAGTACCAACT
>JAGKXA010000273.1 GCA_021151615.1 Cellvibrionaceae bacterium
GTGCGCAACCCAAGCTGCAACTGGCTTATAGCTCAAACCAAAAAAATGGTTTGCTCGGTTGGGGTTGGTCACTGAGTGGCTTATCGGTAATTAGCCGTTGCAACGCCTCCATGATTCGCGACGGTTTCACCAGTGGTATTCAAGCCGGTGATAATTATAAATATTGCCTGGATGGTCAGCGTCTGGTTGAAGTGGGTAGCGGTGAATACCGCACTGAAAGTGAAAGTTTCCTGCGGATTAAAAAACTGGGTGATTACTGGGAAGTTACCAGTAATTCGGGTGCAACCAGCCGATATGGTTACAACGCTGACAGCAAACTCGCCGATGACCAAAGCCAAACCTACGCCTGGTACATGAGCAGCCTGCAGGATGTTGCGGGTAATAGTTGGACGGTGACCTATCTCAAAACCGAAAGCAACGGGATTCAAAGTCACTACCCGGATACTATTTCCTACAAGATAGATCCCATCTTTGGTGCGCTGAACACGGTGAAATTTATTTATGAAAGCCGTGAGGATATTGCCCTGAAATATGTGGCAGGAATGCGTGTAAAAACGGACAAACGCCTTGCAAAAATAGAAATAAAATCCGCAGGTACAACGGTTTCCTCGTACACCTTAGCCTATCAACAAGCGGGACAACTTTATCAAGGTAAATCCTATTCGGATCCTGCAAAAACCAGCCGTTTGGCAAGAGTGACGCAGTGCGCTGCCTATAGCTGTTCCGCACCAGTGGAATTTGATTGGAATTTACAAACTGCAGAAAATTATCGCTTAACGCAAGTTGATCGTACTGAACCGGTTACACCAAACGTTACCTGGTTGGATATCAATGGGGATGGTGTGCTTGAGCCCAATACGGTCATCCTGCCTGAGGCAGTTGCTACAGGGAATTGGAAAGATAAAAACTATATTCCTCCCGCTACGTTAAAACCCATCGATATAAATCAGGATGGACGCGACGATATCGTATGGAGCGGCTCTACAGGCGTTAAGGTGTATCTCAGTAATGGGACGGCTATTGCAACTACGTCTGCTGATGGATTTGATATTGCGAAAAGTGAGTTGACGTTTACAGGAAGGGAATATCACCAGCTAATTGGCCCGAACCCCTATACGCGTGTTGTCCCGAATACAGGGGAGGAGGGGGTGTTTTTTTATAAACTGGACTACGTGGACGTAAATTCAGATGGCTATGTGGATTTGGTCCGCGCGCCAAATTGTTACGGAAACGATCCGAAAGAGGCGTGTTGGTATGAGCCTTTGCGCGAAGACGTTTCGGTGGCGTTAAATAACAAAGGAGCGGGCTTCCTGCCTTTCCAAACCTGGTTTGTCGGGGTAGCCAACGGATTTCCCTACAACTACAGTCTTAATTTTGTGGACTTAAATGGCGATGGCAGCAAGGATTTATATGCACCTGTGGACTATCGTCATCCGCTGACAACGATTCCTATTTATATGGGGTTAAGTAATGGAACAGGTGCGCCAGACTCAATCGACCTTCAAGGACCTTATCCTTTAAACTCGCTTGGTATGCTGGGGGATTTTAACGGCGATGGCATTACCGACATGGCTCGTTTGCCAACAGCGCCTAACGGCAATATAACGTCGGGCGAAGCGGGTGCATTTTCCGTTGCATTGGGCGTAGGTAAATTCGTAAGTAGCGGCGCTGAAATTCCCGGCTTCCGCTCCCCGGTAGTGACAGCCATTGGCAATAAATACCTGCGTTTTTGTGGATTAGAGGCGCTACCCAACTTGCCCACTGCCACAACCGTTGATGGTTGCAGCCGCTCAGTGGTCGATTTTAATGGTGATGGCCTTGACGATATCATCGAGTCCGGTGGTCGTGCGTTCAGGCGTTGTCTGGAGCCGCTGGATGGCAGTTTGGAAGGTTGTCTTCAAGAAAAAAGCACTGTTATCGATCAAGAGGCCAGGGTTTATTTGTCTTTGGGTGCTGATGCACAAGGTAATCCGAGTTTTGCTGCGCCACTTACTTATCGTAATTGGAGCGATTACCAATGGGCATACTCTGGTGCTACAAACGCCGCATTGAAGCCGTTTAAGTTCGATGATTTTGATAACGATGGAGCCTATGAAGAACACTATCGCTTAAAAAATAATGTGATCTCCAATCGTATAGAAGCGGTGTTGGAGTCAACACGAAGAATAGACGTCAAATATTCCCCGCTTGCGTCCAATAAAATTTATGAAGTCATCCCCAGCGATACTGTATTGGAAGATGAACTGGGTTATGTGAAGCAAACCAAAACCCTGGCCAAGCGCCTTGGTGTTAATGAAATCCAAATCACCAACGGCACCGGCGGTACCAATACAACCGAATACAAATATTTTGGTGCAAAAACTCACGGTGCTGGTTATGGCGATTTAGGTTTTGCCAAAGTAGAAAAACTGGAAACGGTTGCGGGATACACGCCGATAAAAACAGTGACGGATTATTATCAGGCGGCGAATAATGAATATAAGCTCGCCGGAAAAATAAAACGTCAACGCGTTTACGAAAGTGACGCCAGTTGGAGTGAGTCACCTTCAGCATTGCTGTCAGATACGCGCCACCAATGGAAGGTAAGAATTTATAGTGACGACCTGGATTCCGGCTACAAGAGTCCGCACTATTTTGCGTACCTCTATAAATCCAGCAGCCAGCAGTGGGATTTGGATGGAGCCAAAGTTGCCGATGCACAAATACAAAACCAACAAAATGCAGTGGCAAGTTGTACGGAACTCGCGGAAAGTCCGGCGATTGTAGTGACTGCTGCCGGCAGCGCTGGCGATAGTGATTACACCTCCGACGGTGTACTTAACTACAGCGTATCAGCAACCTGCGATACCTCGGGTTCTGCTGCATCGGTGCAAGTGAAGGCAATGGAAAATCTGGAGGTTACCAGCAAAGGTAATGCGCGCGCGCTCGTACAAAAACAAAAGGCCTATGCCTGGGCGGGCAATTCAATCGGCGCGGCTACCAAATCCGCTTTTGCGGTGCGCACACAAGCCTTTGGTTACAATTCGCTGGGGCAGTTGGAATCCAAAACCATTGAGCCGGAAGCAACCGCTGCGTCAGCGCTGAAGCACACGACTACCTATGGCTACAACGGCTACGGCTCTGTTAACAGCGTGACCGAAAGCTGGGACGATACCGCTAACGACGGCCTGGATGTTGTTACGCGCACCACCAGCATTGTTGAAAATTACGATTCCGCCGGTGTGCGTACGCTGGAAGTGACCAGCCCGCTGAATTTAAAAGAAACCACCAAATACCACGCGGTCTGGGGTTTGCCGGTGAGTGAAGTGGATGCCAATGGTTTGGAAACCAAGCGTGATTATGATGCTTACGGGCGCCCGCAATTAATTACCTATGCCGATAACACCACAACCACAATCGATTACCGCAGTTGTAGTGGTTGTTCGCTCTACTACCCTAACGCCAAGTGGTATCAGCAAGTCAAAACCACCGGCAGTTCGGCGGTGCGTACCTATTACGATGGCTTTAATCGCGAAATTGGTTCGCGCAGTAAAGGGCTGAACGGGCAAGATGTATACACGCTGCAAAGCTACAACAGCCGTGGCAGTGTTTATCAGACCACTGAGCCATTCTACTACGGTGGCAGCCAGCAAACGGTTACGCGTAATTACGATGCACTCGGGCGCATTGAATCGGTACAGTACCCGGATGGTACCAGCGAGGCATACGCCTACTCGGGGCTGCGCCACACCACCACCAATCGTTTGAATCAAACCCAAACCCGTTATTTGAATGCGGCCGGTTGGGTAATGCAATCGCGCGACAATACCAATACGCCCGTGGATTTCACCTACTGGCCCTGGGGCGATTTAAAAACCACGCAAGTGAACAACGATTCCAAAACGCTGGTGACTGTAGTTTACGATGGCCTTGGCCGCAAAACGGAAATGACCGACCCTAACACCGGTAAAACGGTGTATACCTACAACGCGCTTGGCTTAATCGCCACGCAAATGGATGCCAAAAACCAGCGCACCTGTTTTGGTTACGATGCGCTGGGCCGTCAGGTGAAGCGCGTTGACAAGGCCAGTAGCAGTTGTACCGGCACTACGCAGAATTGGTATTACGACAGCAGTGCCTACGGTAAAGGCCAATTGGCGAGCATGAGCGGTGCGAGTACGGATGGCTCCAATTATTCCGAAAGTTATTCCTACACCAACAAGGGGCTGCCAGCCACCACGACCTATAACCTTGGGTTTAATAGCTACAGCATTACGCAACATTACGATAATTTCAGTCGGCCCCTGGGTGTTACTTACCCAACGGGTTATGTGGTGGCAAATCGCTATAACAGCTACGGTCATTTGAATGAGGTGATGGACTCGGCGGGCACCCGCGTGTGGAAAGCGGACGACGCCGATGCACTGGGAAATCTTAAACAATTCACCCTGGGTAACGGCGCAGTCACCACCCAAACCTATGACACCAACAACAACCGCATAGAAACGATCCGTGCAGTAAAAGGCAGTGTGGTCATACAGGATCAGCGCTACCAATTTGACTCACTCGGTAATTTGACATCGCGTGAAGATCGCAAGAATTCGGTAACGCAAAGTTTCTGTTACGACGGACTCAACCGTTTGAAAGCGGCGCGCTTTAGCGGTTGCAGCAGTGCGAGTAACGACTTTAACTACGATGCACTGGGCAACCTTACCGCCCGGGATAACATGAGTGGTTCGCTGGTGTATGGCACCAACGGCACCAATGTTGCCGGCCCGCACGCGGTCACCTCGGCCAATGGTTGGACCTACAAATACGATGCCATTGGCAACCTGGAGTCAGCGACCAAAGCCGGTCAGGCAACGCGCACTGTGCAATACAGCCCGTTTAAT
>JAGKXA010000274.1 GCA_021151615.1 Cellvibrionaceae bacterium
AGTTCACCGTTTCGAAGACTGGGGCCGTCGTCAATTGGCCTACTCAATCAACAAAGTGCACAAGGCTCACTATGTTCTGTTGAACGTAGAGTGTTCTGACGCTGTGTTGGAAGAGTTGACTACCAACTTCCGTTACAACGATGCCATCCTGCGTAGCCTGGTTCTGCGTGAAGATGCTGCTATCACCGAAGAATCTTTCATCCTCAAAGCCGAGAAAGAAGGCCGTGAGCGTAAGGCACGTCCACCACGCGCTGAACGTCGTGATGATGCTGATGCAGAAGACCTGTCTGATGAAGACGGTGTTGATGCTGAAGACTTTGAAGAAGAGCAGGGGGTATAACCATGGCACGTTTTTTCCGTCGTCGTAAGTTCTGCCGTTTTACCGCTGAAGGCACCAAGCGCATCGATTACAAAGATGTTGAAACCCTGAAAGCCTACATCACCGAAACTGGCAAAATCGTTCCAAGCCGTATCACTGGCACCAAAGCAAAATACCAACGTCAGTTGGCATCTGCTATCAAACGTGCTCGTTACCTGGCTTTGATTCCATACACTGACAGCCACGAGTAAGGGGTAATAGAGATGGAAGTTATTCTGCTCGATAAAGTAGGTAAATTAGGCGCGATTGGTGACAAGGTTACCGTTAAGTCTGGTTACGGCCGTAACTACCTGTTGCCTCAAGGCAAAGCTGTTGCTGCTACTGCTAAAAACATCGCTGACTTCGAAGCGCGTCGCGCTGAGTTGGAAGCGGCTGCTGCTGCCAAAATTGCTGACGCAACTGCACGTGCTGAGAAGCTGGCTGCACTGAACGTGACTATCGCTGCCAATGCTGGCGACGAAGGCCGTCTGTTCGGTTCTATCGGTACTCGCGACATCGCTGACGCTATTACTGCGGCTGGCGTTGCTGTTGCCAAGTCTGAAGTTCGCTTGCCACAAGGCGTGATCCGTGAAATCGGTCAATACGAGATCGATGTTCAGTTGCACGCTGAAGTGATCCAGGCAGTTAAATTGGCAGTTGTAGCTGAGTAATTTTTAAATCCCCCTCTGTCCCCCTTTTTCAAAGGGGGAAGTCACTACCTTCGATAATGGATGTGGCTCCTCCCTTTGCTAAAGGGAGGTTGGGAGGGATTTGATTTACTCGCAAAATCGGGCACTATCGACAACCCTTCGGGTTTTAGATGTGCCCGTTTTTTTTGCCTTTCGATTTGATAAATAAGTACCCGAATTTATGTCCAATACTGCCTACGAAACCTCCAGCTTTGAAAGTCGCCTGGCCGATGAATTGTCCAGATCGGCGTTGCCGCATTCGGTAGAGGCGGAGCAATCGGTATTGGGTGGCCTGATGCTGGAAAATGGTCGCCTGGATGCAGTATTGGAAGTGGTCACGGAAAACGATTTTTTCCGCGAAGATCACCGCATTATTTTCCGCATGATGCTGAACTTGCAGGAAGCCAGTCAGCCGCTCGATGTTATTACCCTGTCCGAAGAGCTGCATAAACACGACGAGCTGGAGCGTGTTGGCGGCTTGGGTTACCTGGTCGAAATGGCCAATAACACCCCGAGTGCGGCCAACATTGCGGCTTACGCCAAAATCGTGCGCGAGCGTTCGACTCTGCGCCAGCTGATTGCAGCAGCGCAAGACATCAGCAAATCCAGTATGAATCCGGCGGGATTGGACTCGGATGATCTGCTGCAGCTCGCTGAAAAGCGCGTGGCGGAAATCGCTGAGGATCGCCCAAAAGAGGGTGGTTTGGTCGGCGTTAATGAGCTGCTCAAGGAAACGGTCAAGCGTATTGATGAGTTGTTCCGTTCCGGCAGTGATATTACTGGTGTTCCGTCCGGTATTAATGATCTTGACCAGCGCACCTCGGGTTGGCAACCGGGCGAATTGATTATCCTTGCTGCGCGTCCCTCTATGGGTAAAACCGCTTTGGCTCTCAATTTTGTTGAGGGTGCTTTGTTTAACCAGCCCAAGCCGGTGGTGATCTTCAGTATGGAGATGCCATCCTCCGCACTGATCATGCGGATGATGTCATCGATTGGACGTATCGATCAGGGCAAGATGCGTAACGGCAAGCTCACCGAAGAGGATTGGCCAAAGCTCTCATCGGCCGTCGCAAAATTGAAAGACAAGCTGCTGTTTATCGACGATACCGGCGGTTTGAACCCACAGGAAATGCGCGCGCGTATTCGCCGAATCGCCCGCGAACATGGCAACCCCGGCATGATCATGGTCGACTACTTACAGTTAATGACGGTTGCTGGTGGAGGCGAAGGTCGCACCCAGGAAATCTCGGAAATCTCCCGCTCGCTCAAAGGGATGGCAAAAGAATTTGAATGCCCGATGATCGCGCTCTCCCAGTTAAACCGCGGCGTTGAGCAGCGCCCCAACAAACGCCCGATGAACTCGGACTTGCGTGAGTCGGGCGCTATCGAACAGGACGCGGACGTGATCCTGTTTATCTACCGCGACGAGTACTACCACGAAGACAGCCCTGACAAAGGGATTGCCGAGCTGATTATTGGCAAGCAACGTAACGGTGAAATTGGTACTTGCCGCGCCGCGTTTGTCGGTAAATACACCCGCTTTGATAACTTGGCGCCTGAGTATTTCCAACAGGATCAGTACTAATCAGGTTGCTTGTATATTGATCATCGCCACTATATTCTTACTTTAATTCTATCGATCTATGCGGAGTAAGAATGGCGACTGCAACTTTATCCAGCAAATACCAGATCTCAATTCCCCTGAGTGTGCGTGAAGAGCAGCATTGGCAGAGCGGTCAGGAGTTTGTGTTTATCCCCAAAGGCAAAGGCGTATTGATTATGCCGGTACCGGAGTTGTCTGAACTTGCCGGCATTGCCAAGGGGGCAAAGTCTGAAAACTACCGTGATCGTGAGGATCGTTATTAATGTTGGTCGTTGTGGATACTTCGGCCTGGATTGAATGGTTAATTGATGGTGATTTACGCCAAGTGCTGGTGGGAATGTTTCCGGCACAGGAACAGTGTCTGGTGCCAACCATTGTTCAGTTGGAGCTAAGTAAATGGCTGATGCGCGAGTGCGATGAAAATATTGCTGATACGGTTATCGCCTATACGCAAAAATGTCAGGTATTGACCCTGGATACAGATACGGCGTTACATGCTGCCGAAATGCACCGTCAGCATAAACTGGCAACGGCCGATGCAATTGTTTATGCCAGCGCCCAGCGTGCTGGAGCGAGGTTACTTACTTGCGATGCCCATTTTAAATCCCTGGCCGGCGTGGATTATCTCGCCAAACCTTAAGAGTCCCCAATGAACAGCCAAGCCCGCTTACTCGATAAACTCTGCGCCAATATCGCCCCGGGAAAACTGGAGTGGATTGGTTTGCGCAGTGAGCGGCGCGGTGAAGTCATCGTGGTTGAACAGGCGGAAGCTGTTGTTGATCTAGGGCTGATGGGCGATCACCGGATGAAAAAAACACCTGGCTCTGCACGTCAGGTAACGCTGATCAGCGCAGAATATATTGAAGCCATTTGTCGCCACACCGGCCACTCCTCGATAGATCCCCGCTTGCTGCGCCGCAACCTGGTGATTTCTGGTATGAACATGAATTTGTTGCGCTATCAGAAGTTGCAGATTGGCGAGGTGATCATTGAAACCAATGCACTTTGCCATCCCTGTTCGCGTATGGATGAGGCCCTGGGCGCGGGCGGCACCACTGCTATGTTTGGTTACGGTGGTTTGTGCGCGAAAGTGATTCAGGGTGGGGTTATGCGTGTGGGCGATGCGGTGGTTCGGCTCGCGCTTCAAGATGCTCAGTGATAGCGGCACGCAATCACCGTTAGATAATCATCATCGACGGCGTACACCAAACGATGGGTGTCATCAATCCGGCGCGACCAAAAACCGGACAAGCTTTCTTTCAATGGCTCGGGTTTACCAATCCCTTCAAATGGAGCGCGCTGGGTTTCTTTGATCAGTTGATTGATACGTTTCAGGGTTTTGCGATCCTGTCCTTGCCAGTAGAGATAATCACTCCAGGCTGCTTCTGTCCATGCGAGCTGTCTAGTCATCCGTTAAATCTCTAACCCTTGTTTTCCCTGCGCGATACTGTTCAATTGATGTGGCCAGATGCGCAGCATTTTCCGGTGAGCGCAACAGGTGTACGGTTTCCATCAGGCTATTGTAATAATCAAGCGACATGACTACCGCATCGCCCGCGTCACGGCGGGTGATGATGGTGCAGTCGGCGTCGTTGGTGACTTTATCCAGCACGCTTTTCAAGTTGTTTCTAGCTTCGCTAAAGGTGGTTACATTCATAGTACTTGCCTGTTGTCTTGCTTGTTGTACAAGTCTACGGTGTGGTTTTTAGTTGTGCAATAAATTGTACGTGTTGTTTTTTCGGTTGGTTGTTTTTTGTGCGCAAAATGTACTTCTCCATCCTGACCGTGTATTATCGCGCGCCCAAGCCCAGGTCGGCTCCTGGCGTAGTTTGAGGCGTAGATATGCAGGTTTTCCATCACATCAGTTCCTTGCGGGAGGCGTTGGCTGCAGAGCGTCGTGCCGGCAAGCGTATCGGTTTTGTGCCCACTATGGGTAACCTTCACAGTGCTCACCTTGAACTGGTGAAAATCGCCCAAAAGAATTGCGATGTCGTTGTTACCAGCATTTTTGTTAATCCGCTCCAATTTGGTTTAAACGAGGATTGGGATAAGTACCCGCGCACCCTGGCGGCAGATACAGTCAAGCTGGAATCAGTGAATTGCGATTACCTGTTTTGCCCGGATGAGAAAGAGATTTACCCCAATGGTATGGCTGAGCAGACTCGCGTGATTGTGCCAACCATGACTGATGTGCTTTGTGGTGCGAGTCGCCCCGGCCACTTTGAGGGCGTGACAACCGTAGTCACCAAGCTGTTTAATATTGTGCAGCCGGATGAAGCAGTATTCGGAATCAAGGATTACCAGCAGCTCGCGGTTATTCGCCGAATGGTCGAAGACTTGTGTATTCCGATTAAGATCACAGCGGGCGAGATCTTCCGTGAGTCAGATGGTCTTGCAATGAGTTCGCGCAATGGCTTTATTACGGCGGATGAGCGCCCTCGTGTGGCGGTGCTTAATCGCACTTTGAATGGAATCAAACAAGATATAGAGCAGGGGCGCCGTGATTTTAGTGTGTTGATGGATGAGGCCCGAGCCCTGATAGAGATAGCGGGTTTCCGGGTGGACTACATCAGCATTTGCAACAGTCGCACATTGGAAATGGCGGCACACGATGATCGGGAGATTACGATACTCGGCGCCATGTATACCCAGGGCGCTCGTTTAATAGACAATGTTTCTCTGGTGCTTGGTCGCTAATAACCCACCGTATCAGAATCTCCCTGGAGGATTTTATGCTTTCTCATATGCTCAAAGCCAAATTACACATGGCTAAGGTTACTCAGGCGGAGCTGTGGTACGACGGTTCCTGCGCGATAGACGCGGATTTGGTTGCACTGGCAGGTATGCGCGAATTCGAGCAAATCGATATTTACAATGTCAATAATGGTGAGCGCTTCCACACGTACATCATTTTGGCTGAGCCTGGTTCAGGTACTTTCTCCATGAATGGTGCTGCTGCTCGTAAAGTGGCTGTGGGTGATCGTGTGATCATCGCCACTTACGGCTACTTCACGGATGCCGAGATGCTGACCCATAAGCCCAAGCTGGTTTATCTGAATGAAGACAATTCAGTGGCTCGCACCAGCAATACCATTCCCATGCAGTTTGCGTGAAAGTGATTGGCAAACCGTGAATGCAAAGGGTCCCAGGTGGCCCTTTTTTTATGACTGCATTTTGTTGGTTACTGGAGTTTAACTATGAGTAAAAAAACCGACGACATTCTCAAGCAATTTGATCTGCAGCAAGGTGAATCTAACGAAGAGCAAAAGGAACACAGTTTGCGCGAGCAGGCGCAGGCACGTGCTAAAGACCCGCTGCATATCCACGCGGGTACGGCTTTCGACTGGGAAGATATCGAAGCTTACCAGCGTGAGCTGGAGCGCTTGGATCGCGAAGGCCCTGGGCTGAAAAAACAGTAATTCGCGAATGGCTGATGGTGAATGTGATGCATGTTGGTGCATTGCATTAAAATCAGCCAATTTTTTGCACCATTTGGACAACGTTGTCATTGAGCTTTTAACCTCAATCCTGCTAAGCTTGCTGGCTATTGAAGGTGCGGATCCGAGCTGTCGCAGTTTTCATCTGTCACCGCCTCCTGATGTAATAACAAGATAATGGCAAAGAGAGATAAGCATGTCAGAAGTACACCTGTATCCGGTTCCTGAAAGTTTCAAAAAGAACGCTGCCATTGATCTGGCCCGTTACAAATCCATGTACGAGCAATCGATCAACTCGCCCGATACTTTCTGGGCAGAGCAAGCCAAAACTTTCCTGACCTGGCAGCAACCTTGGACCCAAGTCATTAAGAGTGATCTGAAAAAAGGCGAAGTGGCCTGGTTTGCAGGCGGAAAGCTGAATGTCAGCGTGAACTGTATTGATCGTCACTTGCCAGCGCGCGCGAATCAAACGGCCATTATCTGGGAAGGTGATGATCCTTCTGAAGACCAGTTTATTACCTATCAGGAATTACATGATCAGGTGTGTCGCCTGGCCAATGCCCTGCGTGAGCGCGGTGTGAAAAAGGGCGATCGCGTTTGTATTTATATGCCGATGATTCCGGAAGCGGCCTACGCCATGCTTGCCTGCACCCGCATCGGTGCAATCCACTCCATCGTATTCGGCGGCTTCTCACCGGAAGCGTTGAAAGATCGAATTCTCGATGCCGATTGCCAGGTGGTTATTACCTCCGATGAGGGGTTGCGTGGTGGCAAGCGTGTACCCCTGAAAAAGAATGCGGATGTTGCCTTGGCGCAATGCCCGAATGTCCACACTTGTATCGTGGTGAAGCGCACTGGCGGTGATATCGCCTGGAATGAGCAGCGCGATTTCTGGTACGAAGATTTGGTAGAGCGTCAGGCGAATGATGCCGAGCCGGAAGTGATGGATTCGGAAGACCCGCTGTTTATCCTCTATACCTCTGGTTCCACTGGCAAGCCCAAAGGCGTACTGCACACTACTGGTGGTTACTTGCTACAAGCGGCCATGACCCACAAATATGTATTCGACTATCAGGAAGGTGATGTTTACTGGTGTACGGCGGACGTGGGTTGGGTAACTGGCCACAGCTATATTGTTTACGGCCCGCTTACCAACGGCGCTACCACCCTGATGTTTGAAGGTGTACCCACTTATCCTGATGCGTCGCGCTGCTGGCAGGTGATCGACAAACACGGCGTCAACAGTTTCTACACCGCCCCCACTGCAATCCGTGCATTGATGGGTGCTGGCGATGACTTCGTTACCAAAACCTCGCGCGCCAGCCTGAAAATTCTCGGCAGCGTGGGCGAGCCAATTAACCCCGAAGCCTGGGAGTGGTACTACCGCGTAATTGGTGACAGCCGCTGCCCGATTATGGATACCTGGTGGCAAACCGAAACCGGTGCGCACATGTTGACGCCCTTGCCTGGCGCAATTGATTTGAAACCCGGCTCGGCCACTGTGCCTTTCTTTGGTGTACAGCCCGTATTGCTGGATGCCGAAGGCAAAGAAGTTATCGGTGCAGGCGAGGGCAACCTCTGCATCAAAGCCGCTTGGCCCAGCCAGATCCGCACTGTATTCGGCGATCACCAGCGCTGCATCGACACCTACTACAGTGCTTACCCCGGCTACTACTTCACCGGTGATGGCGCGCGCCGCGATGCCGATGGTTACTACTGGATTACCGGCCGCGTGGACGATGTGATCAACGTATCCGGTCACCGTATGGGTACTGCAGAAGTGGAAAGTGCGTTAGTGCTGCATGACAAAGTTGCTGAGGCCGCTGTCGTTGGCTATCCGCACGATATCAAAGGTCAGGGTATTTATGCTTACGTCACCTTGATGGCGGGTGAGCAGCCCAGCGACGAACTGAAAAAAGAATTACTGGCGTTGGTGGTAAAAGAAATCGGTGCAATTGCTCGCCCTGATGTTATCCAGTGGGCACCAGGTTTGCCCAAAACCCGCTCTGGCAAAATCATGCGTCGTATTCTGCGCAAAATTGCGGCCAATGAATTGGATTCGCTCGGTGATACTTCAACCCTGGCAGATCCAGCGGTGGTCAATGAGTTAATTGCCAATCGTGCGAATAAGTAGTCGCGTTAATAAATAACGACGCTATTTATAGTCGTTTCTGTGAGCTTTTTCGACGTTGAAGGCTCACACTTTCGTTCAAAAAAAGGATGCAAAAATGCATCCTTTTTTATTTTCAATAGAGTTATTATTGATGGTCGTCGCAATATTTTATTCAATTAAACAAACACCAATACCTGCCCAACAATGCAAACAGGTAGAGTAAAGGTGATTGTAGAAAATCGAAATGCTCAGAAGGAAACTCAACAATTGAATGAAGTAAATAATAGTGCGGCTTTGATAGTTTAATGCACAGGTTAAAGAGTTAATAAGGAAACTTT
>JAGKXA010000059.1 GCA_021151615.1 Cellvibrionaceae bacterium
ATATATATAGTCTCTCAAATTTATGTTTATGTCGATGAGCCAGATACCTGAGGAGCTATTTCATCCCATCCCGATTTAATCGTTTTAAGTAGTTGAATCACTTCATTCACTTTTTCTGCATCGTTCTGTACAGAGGCTTCCAGCAATTTGAAATTTATATATTCGTACAACTGATCCAATCGCTCGGAAATTTCACCCGCACTCATATCCAGCGATGCACGCAAACCTCCAACGATGCTAATTGCCTTGCCGATCAGCTCCCCCTTTACCGCAAGATCATTGCGCTCGATTGCCCCCTGTGCAGCAGCCAAACGGCTCAAAGCACCTTCAAACAATAATTGAATTAGGCGGTGAGGAGACGCATTGCTAACTTCTGATTCAATACCCAACTGGCGATATTGCTTCAGCGCTTCTTGCGGATTGTAATTAGACACGGAATGCCCCCTGCTGGCAGTAATGTTCTTTAAGGCTAGCAGGGGCAGCGCACTTTTGCGAGTTTTGCTATAAGAAACAGGTTTTAAAAACCGAATCAACCAATCAGCTTTAACACTTCTTTAACATTTCCCAATAATCAGGTCGCGTGTAGTAGGGTTACTTCTCGCTGACACTGGGCAATCAGGCCTGCATAAACACCTTTTAGCTCACTCAATGCTCGCACCAGGGTACTTTTATCGTCGCGATTGGCGCGGATGACTCGATCAATCAACAGCACGCAAATACGATCCAAATGACGAACCCTCTCCCAGTCCTCTTGTTGTAATGCTCTATTCAACTCCTGTTGCAAGGAGCGCATAGCATTAATACCTGCCTCGCCGCAATAATCAGGCGAGGGAACCAACTGAATGCTCATAAACAACCTCACTAGACCTGATTGGCGATGGCATCCCAGGCGGATTTTATTTCCCCCAGTAAACGACCACATTCATCAAGATAATCAGGATTATTTTCATAGTTAGCTTGGGTTAAACGGCGAATAATATAGTCATAGAGGCTATCGAGATTATTTGCCAGGTCGCCTCCCTCTTTATCGTTCAAACTCCCCTGCAAACCCCCTACTATTGCTACCGCCTTGCCAATCATTTCCCCTTTGCGAGCCAATTGATTTTGGGCCATTGCCCCCTTGGCCTGTGCAATTCGCTCAAGCGCACCTTCAAACAACATTTGAATGAGTCGATGAGGTGACGCAGACTCAACTCCGGAATGCACTTTGACACTGGCATAGTTTTGTACGGCAGAATAGGAATTCATAAATCACCATTAATGTTATACAGAAGGCTTTGTCATTATCAGCGTGCAATGAAAATCGGCGCACCCTTAAACTAGCGGCACAAGCCCTAAAATCTTTAATGCGGATTAGTTTGGAAAATGCAGAAATCTATTCTTGTTACCGGGGCATCCTCCGGCATAGGTCATTATGTTGCTCATCAACTTCACCAAGGCGGCTACCTGGTTATCGCATCTTGCCGCAAAGCCAACGATGTTTTGCGCCTGCAACAGGAAGGGTTAAATGCAGTGCAGATTGATCTGGCTGACTCCATATCTATAAAGTCGGGATTTCATGCGGCAATGCAGCTAACTAACGGCAATCTTTACGCACTTTTTAATAACGGTGCCTATGGCCAACCAGGCGCAGTTGAGGATTTATCACGCGCCGCATTGCATCAACAGTTTGAAACCAATGTATTTGGCTGGACAGAACTAACCAATCTGGCACTGCCTATTATGATCAAACAGGGCTTTGGAAGAATCGTACAAAACTCCTCGGTATTGGGTCTTGCGGCCATGCCCCTACGTGGCGCGTACAACGCAAGTAAATATGCCATTGAGGGCCTGAGCGATACTTTGCGACTTGAATTAAAAGGAACCGGAGTTTATGTAAGCCTTATAGAGCCAGGCCCAATTCATAGCAGCTTTCGAAAAAACGCGCTCTCTATGCTAGTTAAAAACGTTGATATTAATTCAAGTCGGCACAAAGAAAGCTATCAAACGGCAATTTCACGATTAGGTAACGAGGTCTCCAATACTCCATTTACACTTGCACCGGATGCAGTATACAAACGGCTTATTCACGCATTGGAAAGCACTCCCCCCAACGCTCGCTATTACGTTACATTTCCCACGTATCTGGTCGGCTATTTAAAGCGCATCCTGCCTACATCATTAATGGATAAACTTTTATACAAACTGGGTAGCTAATTCATTCTCAATTCAGCATTCGCTACTAAAGTTACAGAAAAGCCAAAATGGGTTTGAATATGAACACTTCAACTCCGCTGTACACCTTTTTCCTTACCTTGTTTATCACCGCTTCAACTCATGCAGAATCGTTGCGTTGCGGTAGCCAACTTGCTCACATAGGTGAAACTAAAGCAGATATTGTGGAAAAATGCGGGAACCCGGTAATGACCGACTCTTACTGCGAGCCAATTGCTGTCAATCAGGCCCAGGGGATACAAAACGGTAACAATAACCTCCAGAACAATATCGCCATTAGCACCTGTGAGAATGTGGACATCTGGACTTACAACCCTGGCAGCGGCAAGTTCATGGCTCATCTGTATTTCAGTCGTGGCCGACTACAAAATATCCGCTATGGGGATCGGGTTAAATAAACACCAGATTGAAAAGCTATTGCACAACCTGAATTACTGTATATAATCACAATAACTGTACAAATAAACAGATTCAGGAGTGTTTCATGTCAGACCTAACACCACGCCAGGAAGAAGTATTAAATCTTATCCGCAAATATGCCGACGAAACCGGCTACCCACCTACGCGCGCCGAAATTGCACGTATTTTGGGCTTTAAGTCTGCGAACGCTGCTGAAGAACATATCAAAGCACTGGCCCGCAAGGGGGCTATTGAAATTATCCCTGGAGCTTCACGCGGTATACGCCTGCCAGAGACTCATAATGGTATTCCTATCGTCGGCCGAGTTGCTGCGGGCAACCCGATACTCGCCCAAGAGCACATTGAAGACTACTGTAATATTCCCTATGACTTCTTTTCTCCCAGTGCCGATTACCTATTACGTGTGCATGGCATGAGCATGAAAGATGCCGGAATACTTGATGGGGATTTACTTGCCGTACACAGAACAGATCAAGTGAGAAACGGCCAAATTGTTGTAGCTCGTATAGGAGAGGAGGTCACCGTCAAGCGTTTCAAACGCAATGGCAACAAAGCCCAAGTAGAGCTTTGGCCTGAAAACCCTGACTTTGAAGTAATTCATGTTGATATGCGTGATCAGGAATTTTCTATTGAAGGTTTAAGTGTAGGAGTAATTCGCCGTGACTAATCTCGCTCGCAGCAACTCTACAAGTACCAGCCACCAACAGCCGCTTGGCGGTGTTACCGAATTAATTTTGACCAGTGATACCCCCGAGCAACTTTCGCTGTTAATGCCAATGATTGCCTTCCTTAGCAACAGCTCACAAGATCGATGGATCACCTGGATTGCACCACATAATATTAGTCGCGAGCTTTTGGAGTCCTATGGTGTAAACACGCGCTATATTCGCGTTATTCACTGTAACGACCAATCAAGCCTATTATGGGTTACTTGGGAGGCGCTAGCCGCCGGCAATAGCCACACGGTGATTTCAAGCCCAGGAAAATTAACAGATAAGGAACTAAACCAGCTTGAACTGGCAGCTGCACAAGGGCAATGCCAAGGGTTATTACTGCGGGTACGTTAAAAAACGTCAGGAACAAAAGGTAAACTCACAACCAAGGATGTGAACCAGATTTAATGCAGCATTAGTTTTTCATTATCGCTAAAACTTTCGGACAATTCTTCTAACATGGCCTCAGCTTGTTGGTCAGCAATATCACCTGCCACCTCCATTCCAGCCTCAATCATAGCTTTAGCCACATTGAATTTCTCCTCACCCAGAAAGGCTAAGGATTCTGGAGAAAACCGAATAGTCACTAAAGGCTCGGAGTTTTCATCATCAGCTCTTGCCAGCGCCACATCTCCATTTATTAACTCAATAATTTCGTAAAACGATGACATATTCACCCCTATCTAATTGGGCGGGCATTCTAGCATTCAATCCTGTCAAAACCTACGCACTCCTATTCCCAATGAGCTTGCCAGCAACGGAAACACCCCGCATAAACGAAAACAGCCGATCAAAAGATCGGCTGATTCGCGTGACTCCACCACATTAAGCCTAGTTAACCCGCTCAAGCACAGTGGTAATGCCCTGCCCTAAACCAATACACATAGTGGAAACGCCAAAATTCAAATCGCGCTCCTGCATAACCGTTAACAGCGAGCCGGTAATTCGTGTTCCAGAACAGCCAAAGGGGTGACCAAGTGCAATTGCACCACCATGCAAATTCACTTTATCGTTCATCACATCCAACAACTTTAAATCTTTCAATACCGGTAAAGCCTGAGCAGCAAAGGCCTCGTTCAGCTCAACTGCATCAATATCATCCATAGTCAGGTTAGCCACCTTAAGCGCTTTTTCTGTCGATGGCACCGGGCCATAACCCATAATTGACGGATCAACACCCGCCAGCCCCAATGAAACCACTTTGGCGATAGGCTTAAGTCCGAGTGATTTAGCTCGCTCCGCAGACATAACCAACATTACGGAGGCGCCATCGCTTAGCTGCGAAGAAGTACCTGCAGTAACCTGCCCGTTTTTCGGATCAAACACAGGAGGTAATTTTGCCAGTGCTTCGACAGTAGTTTCCGGTCGAATAGTTTCATCCTGATCTACCGAAATTAAAAAACCATCGGCGTTATGACCATCAACGGGAATAATTTCGCGTTTAAATTTCCCCGTCTCGCGGGCTTTGGCAGCTAGCTGATGTGAGCGAGCTCCAAACTCATCCATCTGTTGACGATTAATTCCATGTAAAAGCGCAAGATATTCGGCAGTCATCCCCATATTACCTGCCGCTTTCGCAACTGAAAGACCCAACAAAGGATTGATACTCACAGATTCATACATGGGGAGATGCCCCATGTGCTCTACACCACCAATCAAATAAACATCCCCTTGCCCTGCGCGAATATTTACAGTCGCCGTATGCAATGCAGACATTGATGACCCACACAAGCGATTGATAGTTTGTGCCGGAATAGTATGTGGTAATCCCGCCAGCAGAAGAATGTTGCGTGCAATATTAAATGCTTGCTCCTCGCGCTGCATGACGCAACCCCAGAGCAAATCATCGATAGTATTTGGATCCAATTGAGGATTACGCGCCAATAAACCTTTAATAATTGCGGCGGAAATATCATCCGCACGCATGTGACGGAAGCAGCCATTTTTGGAGCGTCCCATAGCGCTACGAGCGTAATCAACAATAACAACGTCGCGTGGTTGTAAGCTCATCACTCTGACTCCTTAACCGTAAAATTTTTGATTATTTGCTGCCTTGGCTTTCAAACTGTCAGGAGCAGAATATAGCTCTCCGAGATCACTGAACTTATTTGCCAAATCACAAAATGCCTGGGCACCAATGGAATCGATCCAACGAAATACACCACCGCGGAATGGAGGAAAGCCAGTTCCATAAACCAATGCCATATCTGCTTCCGCCGCAGTTTCCACAATACCCTCATCAAGACAACGGGTTAATTCTGTAGCCATTGGAATCATCATACGCGCGATAATATCCTCATCGCTTAGCTCAACAGCTCTGCTAATTGCCGGTTTAAGCATTTCGATTACTTCAGGCGCGAAGACTTTCGCAGGCTTACCTTTTTTATCCAATTCGTAATTATAAAAACCTTTTTCGTTTTTCTGCCCCAAACGACCCGCTGCGAAGAGCGCATCTGTACAGGATGTAAAATCGCGCTTCATACGATCCGGGAATCCATCTGCCATTACTTTTTCTGCATGAACAGCAGTGTCGATGCCGACCACATCCAGCAAATAAGCAGGCCCCATAGGCCAGCCCCAAGTCTCCATTAGTTTATCAACGCGCTGGAAGTCAGCTCCATCGCGCAGCAACATGGCGAAACCAGCCAAGTATGGAAAAAGAACGCGATTCACCAAAAATCCAGGACAATCTTTTACTACAATGGGTTTTTTACCCATGGCATTTGCGTAAGCCACTGTGCGAGCAACAGCGTTATCAGACGTTTTTACGCCGCGAATAACTTCCACCAACGGCATCATATGAACCGGGTTGAAAAAATGCATGCCACAAAAATTTTCCGGACGGGACAATGCCTCGGCCAGCAACGAAATGGATATGGTAGAGGTGTTAGAGGCGATAACGGTATCGACACTCACTTTAGTCTCAACTTCTGCAAGAACCGATTTTTTTACTTTTGGATTCTCAACTACAGCTTCAACAACAATATCAATCTGGTCGAAACCGTCGTAACTTAACGCTGGCTCGATGCGATTTAGTACTTCGCCCATTTCTGCTGGCGATAATTTTTTACGTTCGACGCGCTTGCTCAACAATTTATTAGCTTCAGACAGGCCCAAATCTATGCCTTTTTGAGCAATATCTTTCATTTTAATGGGCACACCTTTCAGCGCAGATTGGTAGGCAATACCGCCCCCCATAATTCCCGCACCGAGCACAGCCGCACGGACGACTTTTTTGTCGGCTTTTTTCTCCCAGCCTTTAGCTTTTTTGCCAAGCATTTGTTCGTTAACAAAAATCCCCACCAAGGATTGCGCAACAGGAGTCTGAGCCATTTTGGCAAAGTTTTCCGCCTCTGCTTGCAAGGCTTCATCGCGACCTTTATCAGCGGATTTTTGCATCGCCTTGATTGCGCTTACTGGAGCGGGATAGTTACGCCCTGCTTGTGCTCCGACAAATGCTTTTGAGGTCTCAAAGGCCATCATCGATTCAATAAAATTCAATTTAAGCGGGCCTTTTTTCTGCGTCCTGCGAGCCACGTAATCGAACTTGCCAGTAATACACTGCACCAAACAATGCAAAGCCGCATCATATAACTTATCCAGTTCGACAACAGCATCTACAACTCGTGCAGTCAGCGCTGCTTCTGCGTCATTTTCCTTGCCCGCCGCAATCCACTCAACAGCAGTATCCAAACCAGCAATTCGAGGCAACCGCACAGTTCCACCCCAACCAGGAATGATCCCTAGTTTGGTTTCTGGCAACCCTATTTTCGCTACCGGGCTGGCAATTCGATAATCACAAGCAAGACAAAATTCCAATCCACCACCCAATGCAAAACCATTGATAGCAACTACTGTTGGAAAAGGCAGGTCTTCTAAACGACAAAAGTTTCGATTATTGGTCGCCAAGTGTTTAGTAATATTTTCCGGACCCGAGGCAAATACAGCGCCAAACTCCATAATATCTGCCCCCACAATAAATACATCCTTGGCGCTCTTCACCAATAAACCTTTGATATCTTTTGCTCGCTCAAGCAAGTCAAGTACTTGCTCCAATTCTGATACAGCAAGCAAATTGAACTTATTTACTGACTCGCCTTGCAGGTCAAAAGTCAGCTCTGCAATACCATCGGGTAGCAGAGAAACCTTGAGGGCTTTTCCTTGGTACATAATCGAATCTCTCATTGGTATAGGGAGTGAAAATCTGGATTTGAGTTTAGCAGGCCGGGAATGACTTGCCTTACTCTAGAGCACGCTGATGGGGAATAATGCACAAAAAACGGAACAAGGGTTAGCGCTGCGCAAAAAGCGAGCAAATATACAGTCGCGACGGAGATTCGTCTTGATTGATAAAACAATGCAGTTGACCGGCCGGAATGTAGAAAGAATCGCCTTGATTCAACAACTCTTGCGCACCAACAGATTTTAGCTTTAGCCGCCCCTCAATCACGAAACCGCAGGCATCACGAGCCAGAAACTTCAAACCGCTTACTTCGCCAGGTGAAATGATAACAACGCCGCCCACTAGCTGATCACTAACAAGGGGATGAATGCTTGAATCAGAAGAAGATGATGGCTGGCTTGATACCCTATTAACGCGAACGGTTGAAATCGGATTAAAACCAAAAAAATCAGATAAGCCAATAGGAACTACAGAAAGGATTCGCTCCAACGATTGAATGCTAGGGCTTACCTGGCCCAGCTCAATCATTGAAATACTGCTGTTAGTAACACCGGCCCGTTTAGCTAATTCGCGCTGGGATATACCAAAGGTCTCACGAATGAGCTTTAGTCGGCTTGCAACGCTAGATGTTTGAGCGGGGGACGAATCTCTCATATCCATTAATAGATCCTGACAACGCCTTTAGCAGCCATAACCAACGCCTGCTCCTTCGCCTCTATGTATAAGAGCGCCGGCACATCAATCCGGCGCAGATATAAATTACTTTTTAGACGCAAGTAACTGATCGCGCTCAGCGGTGGGCAGGTTATCAACAATAAGCTGATAAGAATGGTCGATCATTCGCTGAATTTGTTCGGTAGGAACAGATCCATCCAGAATAATAGTATTCCAGTGTTTTTTATTCATCTGGAATCCAGGGCGTACGGCCGGATACTGCTCTCGCAGCTGCAACGCCAGATCCGGGTCACATTTCAAGCTTACACGCGGAACACCGCCTTCGGCCGTCAAAGTCGCGAACATCTTATGGCACACTTTATAGACCGCCATATCTGGGCCAGAAGGAAACATCTCTTTGGCTTGGTGCTTGTTTAAAAGGTATTTCTGTGCAGAAAGAAAATCCATGTTTTAGTCCTTTATCGAACAACTCAGGTCGATTAAAAAGCTATAAAAAGGGTTAGGGTTAATGCAATAGCACTGGTTAAAGGATTGCCCAAGTTGCAAAATCATCAATTTGTCATGACTTGCACTTTGAAACTGCCCTTGTACTGGCACCGGTTACACTCCTGACGTATCCGCATAGGCTGTTAATTTAAACGCCACACCTTATGACCTAAAGTTATTATAGATATAGAATATACTCAACAATAGCTTTTAGATCTCAGGCCCGCTCCCTCTGATATTGCCTATTCTGCATCAGCCACAACAGAAACGATAGAGAGAATGGCGTCAAATTCAACTAATTTTGATTCGGTGTTGATTTTATGGTCAAACCGACCAGTTGTCACTCTATTCCACAAGAGACTTTGGTATAACAAAAGCGTCTCCACGCCAAAACCACTTGGGAAGCCGAATCTATTACTCTCAATTTGAAGACTAGCATATAGGTTGCAAGAGGGTAAATTGCACAAACTTTTTGCAACCAGGTATTAATACTTACTTATTAAGTTAGAAAGATGTTCGACGGTACTCTCTGTATTCTGGTTCCCAGAAGTTTTTATCTACTTTTTGATCTATTAAATCTTCCGGAATTGGTAAGGCGACACCATCCGCTATCGCCTGAAGCACAACCGCTCGCGCGATCAATTTGCTCACATCACGAATCCTTTCTAACGGCGGTAGCAATGCACCCTGCCCTGTTTGCGCAATGGGCGACGCATCGGCCAAGGCTTTACTCGCAGCCATCATCATGGAATCAGTGATTCTGGATGCCTTGGCAGTGATAACCCCCAGACCAACACCGGGGAAAATATAACTATTATTGCATTGGGCAATCTCAATTTCATGATCACCCATATCAACCGCTGGAAACGGGCTTCCCGTAGCAACCAGAGCCTTGCCTGCCGTCCAACGCAATAGATCTACCGGCTGTGCCTCAACTTGAGAGGTAGGGTTCGACAAGGGCAAGATCAATGGATACTCGCAATTGGCCTGCATTGCCTCTATGACTGATTTTGTAAACAACCCTGCCTGTCCGGAAACACCAATCAAAACACTAGGCTGAACATTAATAACAACATCCAGTAAATTTACCCGACCATCATCTGTTGAGTGAGTTAGGGACCAGTGGCTAACAACATCATCGGGCGTGCAAAAAGGAATTTGAAACTCAAACAGACCTGATGAACTTTCCCGCAACAACCCATCCTTGCTCAATAGAAAAATCTTCCGATGCGCATCCTGCTCACTGGTACCCTCAGCAATCATTTGTTTAACAATTTGATCGGCGATACCGCAACCCGCAGAACCAGCTCCAGCAAACACAATACGCTGGTCACTCAATCGCTCTCCCTTTGCCAGACAAGCTGACATGAGTGTCCCAACTGCTACTGCCGCAGTACCTTGAATATCATCATTAAAACAACACAATTGATCTCGATAGCGCTTCAATAATGGTGTCGCATGATCCTGAGCAAAATCTTCAAATTGTAACAATACATTTGGCCAGCGAATTTTTACCGCTTGGATAAACTCATCAACAAAAGCATAGTAATCATCGCCGGAAATACGCGGGTGACGCCATCCCATATACATAGGGTCATCCAGCAACGCCGCATTATTAGTTCCTACATCAAGAGTTACAGGCAATGTATATGCTGGGCTAATACCGCCACAGGCGGTATACAGAGCCAACTTACCAATTGGAATACCCATTCCACCAATACCCTGATCGCCCAACCCCAAAATACGTTCACCATCCGTAACTACGATCACCTTCACATTTTGTTTAGTCGCATTTTGCAGCATATCTTCAATGCGATCGCGATCAGGGTATGAAATAAACAATCCGCGTTTACGCCGGTATATTTTGGAAAACTGTTGGCATGCCAATCCCACAGTCGGGGTATAAATTAGCGGCATGATTTCCGTTAGATGATCGGTCACCAAGCGGAAATACGCCGTTTCATTGGTATCTTGAATATTGCGCAGGTATATATGCTTATCTATGGGTGTTTGGAATGAACACAATTGATGGTAAACACGAGCCTCTTGCTCTTCGATTGATTCAATCTTGTAAGGTAACAACCCCTCAAGGTTAAATTGTTGCCGTTCGCGCTGGGTAAAAGCGCTACCCTTATTAAGCAGGGGGGCTTCCAATAAAGCTGGTCCCGCAAAGGGAATGTAAATTGGGCGTTTTTTAGTCATAACAACCACTAATTCAAGGCAGGCTAATGGCAACCATAGCGCAAATAAGCTTACACGACCATAACATAATGCACAGTGGTTATTATTTTTGTTAAGAGCAAGTTAAAATGTCATTCTGTTTTAACAGCTACTTTTTATGTCATCATCAGGATTTACGAGATCGTCATGACCATCGAAGAATTTATTGCCAAAGTAAACAAATCCCCAAACTTTATCGACTTTAAAGAAACTATTGCGGTTATTGATGCGTACTATAATTTCACTCCTACTGAATTTCAGAATGGAGAACTGAAAAATGAAGCCGGGCAAAACTCTGGCTCATGCAAGCTCTTTTCATTTGCGCAAACCCAGGGTTTTAGCCAAGAACAAACCTTGCAGTGCTTTGGTGACTACTACCGTATTGATGTCTTGCAACACCCCGCAGCCACAGACCACCAAAACATTCGTAACTTTATTAAATATGGTTGGCAGGGTATTAGCTTTAACGGTGTGGCACTATCGGCAAAATAAATCAGGCAAAATCCCATGTGGATACAAAAAGAAATTCAATTACCGCCTTATCGTCGAGGATTTCATTTGATAACCAATGAAATCCTCGACGCAGTACCAGAATTAAAACAAATAGACGTAGGCTTATTAAATATCTTGATCAAGCATACATCAGCTTCACTCACCATTAACGAAAATGCGGATCCCACAGTCCGTAAAGATTTCGAAAGCTTTTTTAATCGCGTAGTTCCGGAAGATCAATCTTACTATTTACACAATGACGAAGGCAGTGATGACTTGCCCGCGCACCTAAAAAGCAGTTTATTGGGCGCAAGCCTGAATATTCCAGTTACGCGGGGCAGACTAAATCTGGGCATCTGGCAAGGCATCTATTTGTGTGAGCACCGAAACCATGGCGGCAGCCGATCTTTGGTATTAACCCTGCAAGGGCAACCAATCTAATGCACTCGTCACTTACAGCTACAGTAATCGGGCAAGCCCGGCATTTAACTTGATGGCATCAATATTTTAATCGTTAACACTTTAAGAAAGTAAACATAAAAAAACCCGCGTTTGCGGGTTTACAATGTTACTTCTTGAAACCGGGCGGCAAGGCACCACCTGGAGGCATACCACCGGGCATCATTCCTCCCAGTCCGCGCATCATTTTCTGCATGCCACCTCCCTTCATTTTGCCCATCATCTTTGCCATTTGTTTGTATTGTTTTAACAAACGGTTCAAATCCTGAATCTGGGTACCAGAACCCATGGTTATACGACGCTTGCGCGAACCACTTAAGTCATCGGGATTACGGCGCTCTTCAGGTGTCATGGAATTAATGATTGCTTCCATTTGCTTAAACTGCTTGTTCACATTTGCAGACTGTGCCATCTGCGCAACATTACCCAAGCCAGGGAGCTTATCCAGCATGGAGGTTAAACCACCCATGTTCTGCATTTGCTGCAATTGATCGCGCAAATCTTCAAGGTCAAATTTTTGCCCCTTGGTGACTTTCTTAATTAATTTTTCTGCTTTTTCTTTATCGACATTGCGCTCAACCTGCTCGATCAATGACAGCACATCACCCATACCGAGAATACGCGAAGCAATACGATCCGGATGGAAAGGCTCAAGCGCATCAACCTTCTCGCCCATACCCAAAAACTTAATAGGCTTACCCGTAATGTGACGTACTGACAGCGCAGCACCACCACGCGCATCACCGTCCGCCTTGGTCAGAATCACGCCAGTCAGTGGCAAGGCATCATTAAATGCCTTGGCCGTATTGACGGCATCCTGACCAATCATGGCATCAATAACAAACAAGGTTTCAATGGGATTAATGGCAGCGTGCAGCTCCTTGATCTCTGTCATCAATTCTTCATCGACGTGCAAGCGACCGGCTGTATCGACAATCAATACATCGAAGAATTGTTTTTTTGCATGATCTATAGCGTTTCGGGCAATGTTTAAGGGCTTTTGATCGCCCGAGGAAGGATAAAATTCCACCCCAACCTCACCCGCCAGCGTTTGCAACTGCTGAATTGCCGCAGGGCGGTAAACGTCTGCACTCACAACCAGCACTTTTTTCTTTTCGCGCTCTTTCAGGAAACGGGCAAGTTTGGCTACCGATGTCGTTTTACCCGCACCTTGCAATCCCGCCATCAATACAATCGCTGGAGGTTGTTGCGCCAGATTCAGCGACTCATTGGCCTGCCCCATAGTAGCAACCAATTCCGCTTCGACAATTTTGATAAATTGCTGCCCGGGATTTAGAGCCTTACTGATTTGTTGACCCAGGGCGCGACTACGAACCTGATCAATAAACGCCTTGACTACCGGCAGAGCCACATCCGCTTCGAGCAATGCTTTACGCACATCACGCAATGCATCTTTAATGTTGTCTTCGCTCAGGCGCGCCTTGCCAGTGATGGAGCGCAGGGTATGGGATAAACGGTCTGTTAAATTCTCAAACATGATCAGTCTCATACATCGATTAAAAGTCGATCACCTCACTTGAACGCCTGCGCCCATCGGTGATCCCAGAATAAAGTGGCGGCGATTATACCCCCAAAGCGTCAAAAAAAGGTGTATCAGCAGGCATTATCACCGGCTCACTTAATAAGGCCATTTCTCATTTAATCTTCTCTTTGGGGAGACCTTATGACACACTTGTGAACTTGGTTTCGCCTCTGAAAAACCACTCAAGGATTCCTTTTACCAGCATGATGACACTAAGCGCCAACCTCATTGCCCTGCTTATCTATACAGCTGCAGCTATTTACTTTGGGCAGCAATTCGGGCGGCACAAATCCTTAAAGTCACCGCAATTGCGCATGGTAGCTATGCTGGCATTGGTTGTTCATGGAATAGGGATTTATGGGTTCAGCCTTAAAGATGGTCAGTTACTTTTCAGCCTGTTTTCAATTTCATCGCTGATTTTTTGGGTTGTTAATGTGCTGGTACTGGTAAGCAGTCTCAAAAAAGAACTGCACAACCTTTTTCTTTTATTGTTCCCGTTATCGGCCGTGTCTGTTTTGGGAGCAATCCTTGGCAATAACCCCGAATGGCAGCATCCGCTCGAATATACTATTGCGGTCCACGTTATTTTATCGCTACTCGCTTACAGCCTGCTGACCATTGCCAGCCTGCAAGCGCTACTCCTCGCCTATCAAAATCGCGCATTGAAAAATAAAAGCCTACTCGTCAACAGCAAATTGTTACCTCCTCTACAAACAATGGAGTCACTTCTCTTTGAATTTTTATGGGTAGGGGAAATATTGCTGAGCCTGGCTATTGCATCCGGTTTTTATTTTCTGGAAGACATGTTCGCGCAGCATTTGGTACACAAAACTGTTTTCGCACTGATTGCCTGGTTTATTTATGCACTTCTTTTGTGGGGTAGATACCAATTGGGATGGCGCGGTACAAAAGCCATTCGCTGGGCGCTGGCCGGTTTTGTATGTTTGATGCTAGCTTACTTTGGCAGCAAGCTTGTATTGGAGATTGTATTAAATCGAGTTTAAGCCTCAATCCTGAAGATTATCCTGATCGGTATTTTTCTGCGTGCTTTTATTGCGACGCTTGGCTTTGTTTAACAACCACCCTAGCAATGCAGCTGTACCAATTAGCACTCCAAGAAAAACCAGCAGCGCCAATAGATACCCCCCCATCTCTTTCCAGCTTAAACCCCAACCATAAACAGCCAGCATCAAAAAACAAAAACCCGCCAGTAAATTAATACCAAGTCCACGATGCCGTAAAAGTCTGCGTAGAATCATAAGTTAATTGCCAAATAATTGATGGATTGCAAATGCAACACCCGCCTCATCAGCGGTTTTCGTTACCCAATCGGCGCAAGCCTTCACATTGTCATTCGCATTGCCCATAGCAACACCAATCCCCGCCATGCGCAAAAAATCCATATCGGATTCCGCATCGCCGAACGCGATAACCTGATGAGCATCCAATTGATGATGCGCGAGCAGAGTATAGAAAGCACTTTCTTTTGTTGCCGTACCAGAAATCACACTGGCAAACTGCCACTCAGGGTATGCAGAAAGATACGCACGAGCAAAAATCTCCTGTGGGAACTTCTGTTCCAGTAGAGATAACAAATCCCCCTGTTCCACCCGATTCACACCTAGCAATAGCTTTGAAACAGGTTGCGTCTTAATGATTGTTATTAAGTCGGCACAGGTCGGCTGTACGCGCAAGTGGGCTGCATGAATCTCGGTGATAGGTACAAGATCCGCTACAAAAAAAGCATCAGCCGTATAGACCTCGACATACATATTCAAGTCACGAGCCGCGCTAACGACAGCCAATGCAGAATCGCGGCTTAATGTAGTTTCACTCAAGGTTTGCTGATTAAGCGGATCATACAAATGCGCGCCGGTGTAAAACATTCCGGTAGCATTAATACCCAGCTCATCGATCAAATATTCCGCTGCAAAATAGGGGCGCCCGGATGCAATAGCCGTTTTAATTCCCCGCTGCTTTAGCAAACCTATAGCAGCATACAATTCCGGTTTAATCTGTCCTTGTGAATCCAGTAAAGTGCCGTCTATATCAAAAAAAGCCAGGCGTATTTCAGCAGCTGCTTCACGAAGATAAGACGGAACCTGCATCATTCACTGACCAGCAACTTTACAACAAGATACGCAACAACAAACCCGGTCAACGCAATCACTTTGACAGTTACACTTTTTTGAATGGGCGAGAAAAACTGAAAGCGGGAATGTTTTGACACCAGCAACTGAGCCAAAACATAGATCAACATAAACCCACCCGCCCAATGCAGAGCGTATTCGCTAAATAATTGTTCTTTCATAAACTACTCGCGACGCCACTGCGTAGTGCCATCTTTTGCGTCTTCAATCAAAATTCTATTTTCAGTTAATTGCTTACGGATCTCATCAGCGCGTGCATAGTTTTTATCTTTCTTTGCTTGAATACGCTCAGCAATCAGTTGTTCAACCTCCTGCGCCGAAATTTGATCAATGCTACCCGCTTGCAAAAATACTGTCGGATCCGCCTGAAGAATACCGAGAATATTACCCAACGCTTTCAGCTCACCGGCCAACCGCACTGCTAATACCGGGTCTGATTTGCTGGCATTATTTAAATCGCGCACCAAGTCGTACATTCCCGCCAAAGCAACACGCGTATTGAAGTCATCGTTCATGGCATCAACAAAGGCTTTGTAATAAGCACTCTCTTCCAAGTCAGATAAAGGCGTTGGCGCCACATTCGCATAATCACGCAAAGCACCATAAAAGCGATCCAAACCGGTACGCGCCTCAATCAAATTATCTTCAGCGTAATTGATCGGGCTGCGATAATGGCTGCTAACCAGCAGAAAACGAACGACTTCCGGGTGATATTTTTCCAGAACATCGCGAATAGTGAAAAAATTGCCGAGCGACTTAGACATTTTTTCCCCATCCACCCGAACGGCGCCAGCATGCATCCAGTAGTTTACATATTTGCAACTATTAGCCGCTTCACTTTGGGCAATTTCATTTTCATGATGTGGGAAAGGCAAATCCGGGCCACCGCCATGAATATCAAAGGTTTCACCGCAGCAATGCTTGCTCATGGCAGAGCATTCGATATGCCAACCCGGGCGACCGTTGCCCCATGGAGATTTCCACGCTGGCTCACCCGCCTTCGCGCATTTCCATAAAACAAAATCGCGCGGGTCCTCCTTAATTTCATCCACTTCAATGCGGGCACCAACCAACAACTCGTCAACATTTTTATTGGTAAGCTTGCCGTAATCCGCAAAACGGGTTACTCGATAATAAACATCGCCATTGCTCGCCGCGTAGGCATAACCTTTATCGATTAGTGTTTTGTTCATATCGACAATCTGATCAATATACGCTGTTGCACGCGGCTCAATATCCGGGCGCGCAATTCCTAAACGCGTTTCATCCTCATGCATATAATCGATAAAACGTTTGGTTAGTTCGGTATATTCCTCACCATTTTCATTAGCGCGCTTGATAATTTTATCGTCGATGTCGGTGATATTGCGCACGTAGGTAACATCCCACCCCTGACTGCGCAGAAATTTGGTGATTACATCAAACGCCACCAGCACCCGCGCATGACCAATATGGCAATAGTCGTACACTGTAATACCACAAACATACATGGAAATTTTGTTGGGCTTGAGCGGTTTGAAAACTTCTTTTTGACGCGTGAGTGTATTGTATATCTGCAGCATATTATTCCTGCTCTTCTTTGCCGAAGCTGTCTTTCAAACCAATTGTCCGATTGAATACCGGTTTATCCGCAGTGCTGTATTTACTGTCCAAACAGAAATAACCCTGGCGCTCAAACTGGAAACTATTTCCTACCGTCGCCTTGCTCAAGCTGATCTCCGCCTTGCAGCCTTGCAGAATTTCCAAATTGTTTGGATTGATTGCATCCAGGAAATTCTTGCCCCCTGCATCAGGCGCTTCATCGTTAAATAAACGATCGTACAAACGCACTTCGCAATCCAGATTTTGTACTGCAGAAACCCAATGGATAACACCTTTGGGTTTTACACCATCTTCAGGATCCTTACCCAGAGTTCCCTCAATAATGCGCGCACGAATTTCGATAATATTTCCCGCCGCATCTTTGATGGCTTCATCTGCCTCAATGACATAGGCGCCACGCAAACGAACACGCTTACCCAATACCAAACGTTTGTATTTTTTATTGGCTTCCTCACGGAAATCTTCCTGCTCAATATAAACAGTTTGGCTAAACGGAATGGTACGATCCCCCAGATCATCGCGATTCGGGTGATTGTGAACAGTAAGAATTTCAACCTTATCCGTTGGATAATTTGTCAGCGTCACTTTTAATGGGCGCAGTACACACATTGCCCGCGGCGCGTTTTTATCCAGATCATCGCGCACACAAAACTCCAGCATCCCTACATCAACTACACCGTCCGAACGAGTCACACCAATGCGTTCACAGAAGTTGCGCAGCGATGCAGGTGTGAAGCCGCGGCGACGCATACCAGAAATCGTTGGCATACGCGGGTCATTCCAACCATCCACAAAACCTTCATCAACCAGCTGTTTTAATTTGCGCTTGCTGGTAACAGCATAATTAATATTCAGGCGTGCAAATTCATATTGGCGTGGCACTGCAGGTACCGGCAAATTTTGGATAAACCAGTCATACAAAGGTTTATGATCTTCAAACTCCAGAGTGCAAATCGAATGCGTAATGCCCTCTATCGCATCGCTTTGACCATGGGCAAAATCGTAAGAGGGATAAATACACCATTTGTCACCGGTTTGATGGTGATGGGCTTTTTTAATGCGATAGATAATTGGATCACGCAAATTAATATTGGGCGATGACATATCAATTTTTGCACGCAGTGAACAAGAGCCCTCTTCAAATTCACCTGCGCGCATTTTTTCAAATAACGCCAGGTTTTCTTCAGCCGAGCGATCACGATAGGGACTATTTTTTCCGGCCTCGATCAAAGTACCACGATATTCACGCATTTGTTCTGCGCTTAGATCACAAACAAATGCCAGTCCATTTTTGATAAGGTGAATCGCCCAATCGTATAACTGATCAAAATAATCCGATGTGTACTTAACCTTTCCTGCCCAGTCAAAACCGAGCCACGTTACATCTTCCATAATGGAATTGACGAATTCTTCGTTTTCTTTTTCTGGATTGGTATCATCAAAACGCAGATTGCACGCGCCGCCAAACTCTTCGGCCATTCCAAAATTCAAGCAGATGGATTTTGCGTGACCAATGTGCAAATAACCGTTTGGCTCTGGCGGAAAACGGGTAACTATTTTGGTGTGAACCCCCTGCTCCAGATCCTTGCGAATAATCTGCTGGATAAAATGGAGGGGTTTGGTTTTCACTTCGTGGGTATCGTTGCTTGCAATCGCAGAATGATTGTCGCTCATGGGATAACAAATCCGTTGGGTAATTCGTGACTTGAAGCAACCCCACCTGTATTGGGTGAGGTTGCGAAATTTGGGGTTATTCTACTGATTTGATGGTTTTTTTCATACCTCGGCGGATAACACCGGGCATAGTTGAAAACGTCAGCAAAGCTCAAAAAACACTCAGTTTTTGCCGGACGGCGGCGGTGCCGCGCGATAATCACTACGGCGATTCATCTGATAACGCCTGACTGCCTGGTTGTGATCAGCCAAGGTGTCTGAAAATTCACTGGTGCCATCACCTTTGGCCACAAAATACAGCGCTTTTCCTGGGGCTGGATTCAAAGCCGCCTTGATTGACGCAGCGCTTGGCAATGCAATCGGTGTCGGCGGCAACCCCTCGATTGTATAGGTATTGTAAGGTGTCGCCTCTTCAAGGTTTTTACGACTAATGCGCCCGCGATACTGATCTCCCATACCGTAAATAACGGTGGGATCAGTCTGTAATTTCATCCCCTGTTGCAAACGCCGGACAAATACACCCGCAATTTGATCCCGCTCGCTGTGATGCCCTGTCTCGCGCTCAATAATCGAGGCCATAATCAAGGCCTCATAGGCGCTTTTATAGGGCAAATTGGCTGCGCGCTTTTCCCACTCCGCATTTAACAGACTTTCCATTTTACGAAAGGACTTTTGTAGAATTTCAACATCGCTGGTATTGCGGCTAAAGCTATAAGTATCCGGAAAAAACCAACCCTCAGGGTGAGTGATGGCTAACCCCAGGAGCGCGAGTTGCTCCCTGCCTGTTTTGCCAGTCAATTCATGCCTAACCGCTGGATTTTTCTCCAAGGCTGCCAACGCCTGTTTGAATGTCCATCCTTCCACAAAGGTCACCTGATACAAAACCACATCACCTTTTTTTAATTTTGCCAACAGAGATTCAGGTGTGGAACCAGAAGCAAAAAAATATTCCCCGGCATGCACCTTATTGACGTTGGTAACGCGAGCATATAAGCGTAACAAGCGGGGATAATCCAAAACTCCCTGCGCCCCCAAATCATTCGCCAAATGGCTGAGCGATTGCCCTTGCCTCAATTCATAATGATATCCCTGGCTATCAATATTTAACGGGGTGGTTAGCCAATTCTGGAAATACAACCAAGCAGCGGTGGCACTGACGAGCCCAGCCATATAAATAGCGGCAGCAATAATTAGCAATTTCAGGGAACGAGAAATTTTCTTCATAACTTAATCAATAACTACATTCAAAAATTAGGTGTTTCGTAGCCAGTCTAATAATTTTTCCTGCAATTGCCGAGTCACCGTGTGACGTAATATAAGATCCATACCGGCGATGCTATTCACAGGCCAAATCCCAAACACGCTGTTGGATAAAAATATCTCATCTGCCGCTCGCAAATCACTCAGTTTCAGCTGAGTAACTGTTACCGGCAAACTCAACTGCACCGCAAAAATATCAATAATTGCACGTCGCATCACCCCTACAACCCCGGCCATGGATAAATCAGATGTAAATAGCTCGCCGTCTTTTACCATAAATAGATTGCTGACGGTTGCCTCAATCAGATTGTCATCAACGTCAAGCAACAAACCTTCAGCAAACTCATCACGCCACTCCGCGCGCGCCAAAATATGCTCCAACCGATTTAGATGTTTCATGCCAGCCAGAGCGGGATTTTTACCCAAACGCAAATCGCAAACACGCACACCAACACCACCACTAAAAAAATCAGATTCCAGCGGCTCTCCGGCAAAAACACCTATGCAGTAGGTGGGATTTATTATCTCGG
>JAGKXA010000275.1 GCA_021151615.1 Cellvibrionaceae bacterium
AAATCCACCGTGGGCAGACACACCATTCATGATGGCGCTCATACCAAATTCGCGCACACCGTAATACACGTAGTTACCGCTGGCATCGCCCGCTTCTACGCCTTTGGATTTTTTCACCAGCGTCAGGTTGGAGCCGGCGAGGTCTGCAGAGCCGCCGAGGATTTCCGGCAACCACTCAACAAATGCCGCGATGGTATTTTGCGATGCTTTACGGCTCGCAATTTTTTCGCCTTTGGCTTGGGTCTCGGCAATGAATGCTTCTGCTTTTGCAGCGAAATCTGCCGGCAATTCGCCTTTAATCACACGGCGCTCAAATTCGGCAGCCAAGTCTGGATGCGCCGCTTTGTAGGCAGCAAATTTTTCGCTCCAGGCTTTTTCTTTGGCCGCACCTTTTTCTTTTGCATCCCAACCGGCGTAAACATCCGCAGGAACCACAAATGGCTCGTATTCCCAGTTCAGGGTTTTACGTACCAGTGCCACTTCTTCCAGACCGAGAGGTGAGCCATGGCAATCGTGAGAACCTTGTTTGTTCGGAGAGCCAAAACCGATGATGGTTTTGGTGATGATCAAGGTGGGCTTTTGGGTTTCTGCGCGCGCAGTTTCGATGGCAGTTTTGATTTCTACTGGATCGTGACCATTAACAGAACGAATCACCTGCCAGCCGTAGGCTTCAAAACGCTTGGCGGTGTCATCGGTAAACCAACCTTCAACGTGACCATCGATGGAAATCCCATTGTCATCGTAGAACGCGATCAACTTGCCCAGGCCCAAAGTACCGGCCAGGGAACAAGCTTCGTGCGAGACGCCCTCCATCATGCAGCCATCGCCAAGGAAGCAATAGGTGAAGTGATTAACAACCTGGTGGCCATCGCGGTTGAATTGTGCCGCGAGCACTTTTTCTGCCAGCGCCATACCAACGGCGTTAGCGATACCCTGGCCCAATGGGCCCGTGGTAGTTTCAACGCCCGGGGTGTAACCCAGTTCAGGGTGGCCAGGAGTGTTGGAATGCAATTGACGGAATTGCTGCAGGTCTTCGATAGAAACCGCGTAACCGCTCAGGTGCAGCAAGGAGTAAATCAGCATGGAGCCATGGCCGTTCGACAGTACGAAACGGTCACGATCAGCCCACTGCGGGTTTTGCGGGTTGTGTTGTAAAAAGTCGTTCCACAGAACTTCGGCGATATCCGCCATACCCATGGGAGCGCCCGGATGGCCTGAGTTGGCTTTCTGTACCGCATCCATAGAAAGGACACGAATTGCATTGGCAAGGTGTTGACGAGTTGGCATGAAACTCAAGGCTCCTAAATAAAGTTGATTGCTGTTGTAGTTGGGCGCGTCACTGCCGTCTGCGCGGTCAGGGCACCCTGGGGTTGCAAAGCACTATTGGGCAAACGCCACTTATTTACAGGCCTCTGATGGGCTTTGATGTCGTTGGGTTCCAGCCGCCGTCGCTGGGTGCGGCCTTCACCAGAACCTGAAAGCCACAGACAAAATGGGCTGGCATTTTCACCCAGCGGGCGCCGCCCGTAAAGAAAAATGGGATCTTATCAGCAGAATTAATCGTAAAACCTGAGCAAAAAAGGAACTTTGAGTCCAAAAAAGCCTAAAACCTATATCAAAATATTTTGATATAGGTTTTTCCGGCTGCTAGACTGCACGGCAATTTCCTTCAATTGATTAAACAATGAACCAACCCCTACCCAGCAATCCCGATGAGCTGCCAGTGCTGACTGATATGGTCGAGCTGGAAACACCGCTCAGCCCGCTCGCCAACCTGCTTAAGGCAGCGGGAGATCCATTGCGACTGGAGATTTTGCGCGTGCTCAGCCAGGACTCCTACGGGGTGTTGGAGCTGTGCCGGATATTCTCGATCAAGCAATCGGGCATGAGTCACCACTTAAAGGTACTCGCCAATGCCGGTCTGTTGAGTTCGCGCCGCGAAGCCAACTCGATTTTTTATCGCCGCGCCTATCTGGCGCCGGACCACCCCTTCGCCGCACTCCAGCAACAATTGTTTGCGAGTTTGGATCTGCTGCCCATCGCTGAACATTTGCGCGCGCCGATTATTGAACTGCAGCAGGAACGCAGCCAGGCTGCGCAACAATTTTTTAGCGAGAACGCGGATAAATTCCGCGCGCAGCAGGATTTGATTGCGAGTTATCCGGTGTATGCGGAACAAATGACGCAGTTGCTCAACAACACTTCGCTGCGCGATAAAAAACTGGCATTGGAAGTGGGCCCTGGCGAAGGTGAATTTTTAGCAGTATTGGCGCAACAATTTAATCAGGTTGTTGCATTGGATAACGCCGCCAATATGCTCGAGAAAGCCAAAAAGTTTGCGCAGGAAAATAATCTGCGCAATATCGAATTTATTCACGGCGATACCCAAAGTTTGCCGGCCCACAAAGTATTGGCCGATTGCATTCTGGTGAATATGGTGTTGCACCACACACCATCACCGGCAGATATCTTTCAGGATTTAAGCAATGCCCTTGCACCGGGCGGCGCTTTATTGATTTGCGATTTGTGTCGCCACGAACAGGATTGGGCGCGCGAAGCCTGTGGCGATTTATGGCAAGGCTTTGACCCGCAGGATTTTTCGCGCTGGGCCAGGGCTGCCAACCTGGATGAAGGCCAGAGCGTCTATTTTGCGCTGCGCAACGGTTTTCAAATCCAGCTGCGCCAGTTTTTTAAACCAGCGAATTTTTAACTTTTTAATTTTATTACGTAGCCCGTATGGAGTGTAACGAAATACGGGAACGATTGATGATGTGAATAACAATCCCGTATTACGTTTCACTCCATACGGGCTACCGATTTTTTTAATTTGAAATTATGTAAAGGAAAAATCATGTCCGAATATTCAGTCTTTACCTCCGAGTCAGTTTCCGAAGGCCATCCCGATAAAATGGCGGATCAGATTTCCGATGCCGTGCTGGATGCCATTTTAAAAGATGATCCCAACGCGCGCGTTGCCGTAGAAACCTTGGTAAAAACCGGTATGGCGATTGTGGCCGGTGAAGTGCGCACCTCCACTTACGTCGATCTGGAAGATTTGATTCGCCAGGTCATTCTGGATATCGGCTACAACTCCAGCGATGTCGGTTTCGACGGCGCGTCTTGTGCGGTATTAAATGCAATTGGCAAACAATCTGCTGACATCGCCATGGGTGTAGATGAAGGTGATCAAAAAGATCTGGGGGCAGGCGATCAGGGGTTGATGTTTGGTTATGCCACCAATGAAACTTCAGTACTAATGCCAGCACCGATTTTTTACGCGCACCGTTTGGTAGAAAAACAAGCGCAGTTGCGCAAGAGCGGCGAGCTGCCCTGGCTGCGCCCCGATGCAAAAAGCCAGGTAACCCTGCGCTATGAAAACGGTAAGCCAGTAGCAGTAGATGCGGTGGTACTTTCTACCCAACATAGCCCAAGTGTTAAGCAAACCGAAATCCGCGAAGCGGTGCGCGAATTAATTATTAAAAATGTTCTGCCCGCAGAATGGTTGCACGCCGATACCCAATATCACATTAACCCCACTGGCCAATTTATTATCGGTGGCCCGGTCGGCGATTGTGGTTTGACTGGCCGTAAAATTATTGTGGATTCCTACGGCGGCATGGCGCGTCATGGTGGCGGTGCTTTCTCCGGTAAAGATCCATCAAAAGTAGACCGCTCTGCGGCTTATGCAGGTCGCTATGTTGCAAAAAATATTGTTGCTGCCGGTCTCGCCGATAGATGTGAAATTCAAGTGAGCTACGCCATTGGTGTTGCTGAGCCAACGTCTATTTCAATCAACACCTTTGGTACCGGTAAATTATCTGATGCAGAAATCGTAAAACTGGTGCGCGAACATTTTGATCTGCGTCCACGCGGATTGATTGAAATGCTGAATTTGAAACGCCCGATTTATCGCCAAACGGCGGCCTATGGTCACTTTGGTCGTAAGCCAGGGCCAAACGGTGAATTTAGCTGGGAAAAGTTGGATTTAGTTGAAACATTACCCAGCGAATTTGCTCACTTATTAATTCATGCATAATGTCTGATATTATTTCTTCAAGTACACGTACGTTTGGGCGCCGTCAAGGGCGCCCAATTAAAGAGACCAAACAACAGCTATTAGATGAGCTGTTTCCAACAATATCCATTGAACTGCCTGAAGTTGATCATGTAATTAATCCCAATATCTATTTTGACCAGCAAGCCCCAATATGGTTTGAGGTTGGATTTGGCGGGGGTGAACACATTGCCCAATTGGCGGTGCAACATCCTGATATTAACTTCATTGGGTGCGAGCCCTTTATGAATGGGGTTGCGTCATTGGTAAACCATATTCATGAGCATGACATTAAAAACATTCGTATGTTTCAGGGTAATGCGCTTGACTTGCTAAAATCATTTAACAATGAATGTTTAGCACGGTTTTATTTAATGTTTGCAGATCCTTGGCCAAAAAAACGTCATCACAAGCGTAGGTTTATTCAACCAAAAATTCTAGATTGGGTGATTCCAAAATTAGAATTAAATGCCGAGTTTCGTTTGGCAACCGATCATGAATCCTATCAAGAGTGGATGGTTAAACATTTACGAGCGCGCACTGATTTAAACGAAGTTTTGTACACATTTGATAAGCCCGCTGACTGGCCAAACACACGTTATGAAGCCAAGGCAATTGAAGAAGGTCGCAAGCCCTTATACTTGATATTTAAACGCAGTACGTAAAAATAATCACAGTGAATGAATTTTATTAAAGCCATTGTGTCAAGTTCAGATAGAGATGAGACGAAAAGGTAGAAGATGATCAAGGGGAATTCCCCT
>JAGKXA010000060.1 GCA_021151615.1 Cellvibrionaceae bacterium
ATCAGGGGTAATAACAGGCCGATGGTTAACGCAAGTTTGCCGGGGCGTTGCAGTAACTGGCTCATGATCTTCTCGTTCGCTGTGCGCGTGTTGGGTGTTAGTTTGATCTATATATAGGCGCAGGGCGCTTAATGCTGGCTGAACTGATTCTATCCTCAACCGATTTTGCCAATCCCATCTTGCTTGACTAATCGGGTGCCGCCCCGATAATGGCGCACTTCCTCCCCAATCGACCCATAACCCGGGAATTACGAATGATTGACGTCAATTTTCAGTTGAAAGGCAGCGCTATTACGGTAGTTGTGCTGGCTATTATCCGCTACGAGCCCAAAAGTCTGGTGGATGAGCTGAAAGAAAAAATTGCCCAGGCGCCCCAGTTCTTTGTGAACTCACCGGTACTGATTAATCTGGATCGATTGGAAAATCCCGAAGCCCTCAAAAAAGTAGGGGATTTGCTGACAATTTGCCGCGAACTGGATTTACAACCACTAGGTTTTAGCGGCGTACCTGAGGTATTGTTAGCGCCAGTCAACAAGACCGGTTTAGCGGTTCTGCCAACTCCCAATGAGCGCGCGCTCAAGCTGCCAAAGCAAGAGGCTGCACCCGAACGGGTGGTGGAGACAGTGGTAGAAACCGTGATTGAAGAACGGGTTGTTGTTGAAGAGCGAATTGTACAGCGCCAGAGCAAAGTGATTACCCGCCCGGTGCGCTCCGGTCAGCAAATCTACGCCGAAGGAGCAGATTTGATTGTGCTGGCGCAAGTGAGCGAGGGTGCCGAAGTGCTGGCCGATGGCCACATTCATATATACGGTACCCTACGCGGCAGGGCCTTGGCAGGTGTGCGCGGCGATGAAACTGCACGCATTTTTTGTCAGCAACTGGAAGCGGAACTGGTATCTGTAGCGGGCAATTTTGTATTACAGGATTCGCTGCCCAAAGAATTATTGAAAAAGCCGGCACAAATTTCCCTGCAAGGTGAAAAAGTGGTGGTGGAAGCATTAGTCAGTAATTAATCGATCGCCACATCAGCGATCAAGCAATACCGCAGAATAATGTTGTTGTATTGCAAACTCATGTCATCAAAAAATTTGTTATTTAAAGGAGCCCTCCCTTGGCCAAGATTATTGTTGTCACTTCCGGTAAAGGCGGTGTTGGTAAAACCACTTCAAGCGCAGCGATCAGCACCGGTTTGGCCATGCGCGGTCACAAAACTGTGGTTATCGATTTTGACGTGGGCCTGCGTAATCTGGATTTGATCATGGGCTGCGAGCGCCGTGTGGTTTACGATTTTGTAAACGTGATTAAAGGCGAGGCCACCCTGAACCAGGCGATGATCAAAGACAAGCGCACTGAAGGTTTGTATGTATTGCCCGCGTCGCAAACCCGCGATAAAGATGCGTTGACCCGCGAAGGTGTAGAAAACGTTATCAATGAACTCTCTAAAGATTTTGATTACATAGTGTGTGATTCACCTGCCGGAATTGAGCAGGGTGCATTGATGGCGCTGTACTTTGCCGATATTGCAATTGTGGTGACTAACCCGGAAGTGTCTTCGGTGCGCGACTCGGATCGCATCCTCGGTATTCTGCAGAGCAAGTCCCGTCGCGCTGAGCAAAACCTGGAGCCAATCAAAGAGCATTTGCTGTTGACGCGCTACAACCCGACGCGCGTAGAAGCGGGTGAAATGTTGAGCGTGAACGATGTGGAAGAAATTCTGGCAATTCCATTGCTGGGTGTGATTCCTGAATCAGAAGCGGTGTTGAAAGCCTCTAATCAGGGGGCGCCGGTAATTCTGGATGATGCAACCACCGCAGGCCAGGCGTATAACGATGCGGTAGATCGTTTGCTCGGCAAAGATATTCCTCATCGCTTCCTGGAAGCGGAAAAGAAAAGTTTCCTCAAACGTTTGTTGGGGGTGTAAAGCGTGAGCATTCTGGATTTCTTAATCAAAAAGCGTGCGCCTTCCTCGGCTTCGGTGGCCAAGGAGCGTTTGCAAATTATCGTGGCACACGAGCGCAACAAGCGTAATTTGAGTCAGCCGGATTTCCTGCCGCAAATGCAGCAGGAAATTATCGCGGTGATTCGTAAATATATTCACATCGAATCGGATCAGGTTACTGTTAACCTCGACAACTCTGATAATTGCTCGGTATTGGAGTTGAATATCACTCTGCCGGATTAATCGGTGTGGCCGCCGCTTACCCGGGCAATAAAAAATTGCAGTAGCTAAAAAAGGGATGCACCGGGTGGTGCGTCCCTTTTTTATTCAGATGCACAAGTTGTAGCGGAAAATACAGGGTTTAATAAGTTGATGGATATTAATGTGCAGCATAAACCAGCCGATCACCTGGTGGTATTTGACTTTGAAACCACCGGCCTTTCGCCAGATATGGGCGACAGGGCCATTGAAATAGGTGCAGTGCTGATTGAAAACGGCAGAATTACCGATCGCTTCCAGCAGGTGATGAACCCGGGTGTGCGTATTCCCTTATTTATTGAAAATTTCACCGGTATTACCAATGCCATGGTAAAGGACGCGCGTAAGAGTGCGGATGTGATGGGCGATTTCTATGAGTTTATTGAAGGGCATAATCTGGTTGCACACAATGCGAGTTTCGACGAGCGCTTTCTACGTGCAGAGTTTCGCCGTATTAAAAAATATTTTTCCGGCGGTATCGCGTGCAGTTTGTTAGCCGCGCGACGCATCTTTCAATCGGCCCCCAATCATCAACTGGCCACCCTGGCCAGTTATAAAAATTTACCCAATGACGGTATCTATCACCGCGCCTTGGCCGATGCGGAAGTAACTGCGCATTTATGGTTAAGTATGTTGGACGAATTGCGCGAACAACATCAGCAGGAATCACCTACATTTGATTTTATGTATCGCTTGACCAAAACCCCCAAGCATCAACTGCGCAAATTTTATCAACAAACAACTGCTAAGGAATCCAGCTGAAATGCAGCGACAAATACCATTCAAATTCTGTTTTTTGTTATTGGCTGCGTTGTTAGTTGCCGGTTGCGGCACCTTGATTAAACCTAAAGTCAAAACGGGTTTAATTCAGCTGGAAAAAGGTTCGTACAAACTGGATCCATCCCATGTGGCTGTCCTATTTAAAATTAATCATATGGGGCTTTCTACTTTTGTGGGGCGCTTTAATAAAGTTGATGCCAGTTTGGAATTCGACCCCGATGATATTGCGGCTGCGAAACTGTCGGCGGTTATCGATATTGCCAGCGTTGATGTCAATAATGCTGATCTGGAAGAAACCCTGCGCGGTAGTAGTTGGTTTGATGCCGAAAAATACCCGCAGGCATTTTTTAAAACAACCAGTGTAAAAGTAATTGATGAGAGCACTGCCGAGTTTAGCGGAGATTTACAGTTGCACGGTGTGACTGCACCTATCAGTTTGAAAATCCATTTCAATGGTGGAGGCAATAATATGCTTACTGGATCCTATACCTTGGGCTTTAGTGCCGAGTCATCTTTCAATCGGTCTACTTTTGGTATTGATTATTTGGTTCCTGCAATTGCGGATCAGGTGGACATAGAAGTATTTGCCGAATTTCAACAACAATAGTCCTCATTATTAAGGAGTTGTCATGTCTGAGAATTTTTTGATTGGTGGTAATGGCCAGCAAACTGTGCAATTGAATTTGCGCATGGCCAATCGCCATGGGTTAATTGCTGGTGCAACGGGTACTGGCAAAACAGTGAGTCTGCAAGTATTAGCCGAGGGTTTTGCCAAAGCCGGCGTGCCGGTGTTTATGGCAGATATTAAAGGCGACCTTTCGGGTTTGGCCAAGGCGGGCAAGCCACATCCAAAGGTGGATGAGCGTGTGCAGCTAATGCAGATCAGCAACTACCAACAACGCTTGTTTCCCTGTGTGTTTTGGGATTTGTACGCAAAAAATGGCCATCCGGTACGCGCCACTATTTCGGATTTTGGTCCTTTGCTGTTGGCAAACTTCTTTGACTTAAATGAAACCCAAACTGCCGTACTTTATGCTGCGTTTAAAATTGCCGATGATCAGGGCATGTTGTTGCTGGACTTAAAAGACCTGCAAGCCATGCTCAATTGGATGAAGGATGAACGCAAAGCGCTGGAGGATGAATACGGTGGAATCAGCGAGGCGAGTATTGCGGCAATTCAACGCCGGTTGATGATGTTGGATCAGGAGGGTGCGGATAATTTTTTTGGTGAACCAGCATTGGATTTAAATCACCTGATGCAAACGACCCTGGAAGGTACAGGCGTAATTAATATTCTGGATGCAACCACGCTGGTGAATCAGCCAAAACTCTATGCCATCTTTTTGCTTTGGCTGGTCTCTGAGTTGTTTGAAAATTTACCTGAGCAGGGTGATGCAGATAAACCAAAATTGGTGTTCTTTTTTGATGAGGCGCATTTGTTGTTTAATGGCGCACCGAAATTGCTGGTGGATAAAATCGAACAGGTCGTGCGATTGATTCGTTCCAAAGGCGTAGGTATTTATTTTATCTCCCAGAGCCCGGCGGATATTCCCGATAACGTTCTCGGCCAGCTTGGCAATCGTATTCAACATGCGTTGCGCGCGTTTACTCCCAAAGACCAGCAAGCGGTAAAAGTGGCCGCGCAGACCTTCCGCCCCAATCCGGCGTTTTCAACCGGAAGTGTGATCACTGAATTGGGAATTGGTGAAGCGTTAGTGTCAGTATTGGATGATAAGGGATCGCCTACGCCGGTGGAACGTGTGTTTATCGCACCGCCTGCATCGCGCATTGGACCATTGGCAGCTGAAGAGCGAATCGAGGTAATGAATCGCTCACCTTACAAAACGATTTATAACCAAATGATTGATCGCGAATCAGCTTATGAAGTTTTGAAAGCTCGCGTTACGCAGCAGCAACAAACAGAGCAACAACAAAAAGTGCAGGAACAATTGCGTGCGGAACAGGAGCGTATTTTTAAAGAGCAGCAAAAACAACAGCAACAAATCCTGCGCGAGCAAGCGCGTGCACAACAGCAGGCGGAACGCGCCGATGCGCGGCGTGAATCCGCAACTGAAGCGCTGGCAAAAAGTGCAGCGCGTGCTATAGGCAGCAATTTGGGTCGTCAAATTGTGCGCGGTATTCTTGGTTCATTATTAGGTGGTCGCCGTTAGGCGATGTAATTTGTATGCTGGCAATCCTTGTCTATAGTCAATAACACGAAGGAGGCGAACAGAAAACAGGCGTAAGTAATTTAAGTGTCAGGCTGTGGCCAGGATGTGCAGCCCGACATGAAAATGTTGGGGATGCAGCATGAAAAAAATTACAACGCTCGGCCTGATTTTTTTTCGCATATTGATGCTTGTCGCTATCAGTGGCGTTTTCACGATGGCGACGGCAAACCCTGTTTACCTCGCGCAAGGTTGGGATGATAAAACCCGCCAGCAAATGTATTACACCTCCTTCGGCTCTCGTTTCATTCCCTACGATTGGTTTCTTGTTTTAGAGCGTGCGGATTCTGCAGAGCTATTGCGCAGCCATGAACACATGAGTGCTCTGGGGTTTGTTCCCGGTGAAACCAATGAATTGAATCCGGATGGATTGCCAGTAGGGCTGGTGCGCGATAGCGATAAAAAGCAGGGTGATTATCTCGGTTTAACCTGTACCGCCTGCCACACAGGGCAGGTGGATATTCAGGGAAAAACAATTCACATCGATGGTGGACAAGCGCTGATTGATTTTACCCGTTTCGAAAATTCCGTACTGGAATCATTAAAAGCTACTGTTGCTGATGCGGAAAAATTTTCACGTTTTTCCTTGTCGATAATTGCAAAAGATCCAGCATTAACTGCTGCCTATCTCAAACAACAAATGACTACACGTATTACCGAATTGGAGCAGCGCTTTGCGGCGAATGCTACTGATGTCCCTTATGGTAAAGGTCGCCTGGATGCATTCGGCCAAATTTTTAATGCGATTGCGGTAGAGGCATTGCAGTTACTGGAAAATGCACGCGCACCCGATGCGCCCACCAGTTACCCGGTATTGTGGGATGCATCCCATTTGGATGTAGTGCAGTGGAATGCGTCTGCGCCCAATCAGGAACCGGGGCCATTATTTCAAAATGCGATCACGGTACTGGCGGTCTATGGAACTGTGTCTGTGCCAAAAAATAAATTAACTTATCAATCCTCTATTCGCATCAGCAATCTGGGTGATTTGCAGAGCGGCTTTTACAAACTAACCGCGCCCAAGTGGCCCATTGAATATGCCGGGCACCTGGATGCAGAAAAAATGGCGCGCGGAAAGCAACTCTATGAACAGCACTGTGTGCAGTGTCATACCCATGTGGATGCTTCTGATGCAAAACGCAAATTGCGTGCAGTATTAACGCCGGTAACTGATGTAGGTACAGATCCGTTAGTCGTGGATAATTTTGAAAATCGCCGGGTGAAAGCCGGTGTGCTGGAAGGTGATCGTGTACTGCTGGTTGCGGGCGATACTTTTTCCACTGACGCAAAACCTATCGATCTGGTAACCCATGTCGCTGCCGGTGCTTTGGTTAACCAACCCTGGCAATCGCTCAAAGCAATTATCAAGGAACGCGAATCCCGCTATCCAAAACCGGAACATCAAACTGATCTTGTTTACAAAACGCGCCCCATTAATGGTGTGTGGGCATCAGCGCCTTACTTACACAACGGCTCGGTACCCACGATTTACGATTTACTATTACCCGCGACACAGCGCCCGGTAACTTTTTATGTCGGCAATATTGCATTGGATGTGGTTAAAGTGGGGTATCTGACAACTGAAACCCCAAACACCACTTTGTTCGACACGCGTTTGCGCGGCAATTCCAATACGGGCCACGAGTACGGCACCCAATTGAGTGATGGGCAGCGCTGGGATTTGGTGGAATATATAAAAAGTCTGTAGTGGCGTTTGAAAAAATAAATGTCTACACCGTGCATAGTGGATGGGCAAATCTATTTTGGGGTTATTCGTAAAGCGTCCCGCACAAGTCCAAATAAGTTAAGTACAACCGCAAATCAAATTCGTATTGGTGGTAGTTGGGTTCCATATGGCAGCAGAGCTGGTAGAAGGCTTTGTTGTGTTCTTTCTCGCGAAAATGTGCAAGTTCGTGCACAACAATCATTTTTAAAAATGCTTCCGGCGCATTGCGAAAGACGCTGGCGATTTTAATTTCATTCTGGGTTTTGAGTTTGCTGCCTTGCACGCGGGTGACGTAGTGGTGTTGCCCTAATGCATGCTGGATCACCTTGATTTTTCCATCGTAGGAAACCCGGCTGAGCGGTTGGGCTCTGCTCATGAATTCACTTTTCAGTGTCTGGGTATAGGTATAAAGCGCATTATCCGTGCGGATGTTGTGTGTTTGCGGGTAGCGCTTTAACAATATCTCCGCTAACCGGCCTTCGTTAATAATGGTTTCTATTTGTTGCAGTGTTTGCGGTGAATAACCATTCAGGTATTTAAAGTGTTTCATAGGAAGCGGGTAAAAACAGGTAGCTTTATTTAGGGTACGCATTATAGGAGCAGGTAAATGCTGCTCCTAGCCAGAACTTTGTAATTTCTGGGTGGGTTCTGCATTTTTTGCATTATCTTAGGGCGATCGTGCCTTTTGGTGAGGCGATGTCTACGTTGTCATGGGTTAAATGTGTCGCTCCCTTTTACATTCATAGGTAAATTTGGAACTTTCATCAAAGAAAAGAACAATAGCGAGACGTTAATTATTTTCTGGCTTGAATTATGCAAATAGGTATCTAACTAGTAGTAAATCGCATGGAGGTAATCAATGAACAGTCACCATGTTCCCCCTCTGGCTATTGGGTCGCAACATATGGTCAGTCAACCACCGGTCATCCGTTTTCATCATTCAAAGATTCTTGCGTTATTTCGTGCGCTTGATAGTGCAGTAATTGTTTTGCTGCTATCAAGTGCGCTGCATTTCTTTAGTGTCGAATGGTCTAACCTCCACACTATGTTCGCTATAAGCGCCGTAATTATTTTTGGTTTCTTTGCGGAAACTAATGAGGTTTATTATTTATGGCGCGGCGATTCAATGTTGAAGCTGTCCCTGCAGTTGTTCCTCGCCTGGTTTGCCACGTCGTTATTTCTTGTGTTCGCGACATTTTTGGCCTACCCGATAAATAATTCAGGTTTTTTCGCTGTGGGTTGTTGGCTGGCAATTACCCCCGTAGCGGTAATTACTATGCACATTGGTCGCCGTCTGTTATTGGCCAGGTTGCGAGCAAATCCAACCGAACCTCGTCGTGTAGCTATCGTCGGTGCCAATGATTTGGGGTTACGTGTATTGAATTCTATGCAAAGCATGCCTTGGCTAGGGTATAAAATCATGGGCTTTTACGATGACCGCGTAGCAAATAACGATGTGGATCGTCGATTGGTCGGCCAACATATTGATGTGAAAGGTGGCCTTGAGCAGCTTTACGCAGATGCCCATGATGGCAAGTTGGATATTGTGTTTATTACGTTACCCATGCGCGCTGAGTTGCGTATGCATTCAGTCATTGATCGCCTTGCAGACACCACTGTATCCCCTTACTTGATTCCCGACGTTTTTAATTTCGATTTGCTGCATTCACGGTTGACTTGTTTGCAGGGAATTCCCGCGCTGAGTATTTACGATTCACCCTTGGTGGATAATGGCTGGGCCAAGCGGTTGGAAGATTTTGTGTTGGGTTCACTGATGTTACTCGGACTTTCCATTCCTATGTTAGTGATTGCGGCGGGTGTAAAAATTACGTCCAAAGGCCCCGTATTTTTTAAACAAACGCGCTATGGTTTGGGCGGCGAACCAATCAAGGTGTGGAAGTTTCGTTCCATGAGTGTTTGCGAGGATGGTCCCAACGTGGCCCAGGCAAAAAAGTCTGATCCACGTGTAACTCCTTTTGGTAACTTTTTGCGTCGTACCTCGCTGGATGAATTGCCGCAACTGTTTAATGTTATTTCTGGCAGCATGTCATTGGTTGGGCCTCGTCCTCACGCGGTTGCGCATAATGAGTATTATCGTGGACAGATTAAAGGCTACATGCTTCGTCATAAAGTTAAACCTGGTATTACTGGTTTGGCACAAGTGAACGGATTTCGTGGTGAAACCGAGACTCTGGATAAAATGTCCGGCCGCATTGCCTATGATCTGGAGTATATCCGCCATTGGTCACTCTTGCTGGATCTCAAAATATTGTGGCAAACCATTTTTAAAGGATTTGTTGGCCAGCAGGCTTACTAATGGTAGGCAATTGCAAATTGAGAAAGCGCAATGAGCATAGCGTTACTGTTTTAACGCTCGTCGGTCTAGTTACTGCAGGTTGCTCGTATGCTCAAACCCGGCAACCGGAGGAGGGGGTTGTGTTAGTTGCCGGGGCGCAGTATCAGGCAGACAGCAATTTTTCACGCACTGCTGAAGCCAGTGATGAGCAAATTGCTCGTGCGCTGGTGGGGTTGGGATTTAATAAAACGATTTCAGCTCAGCAATTAGCTTTCAAAATTTCTACCAGTCAATACCGCTACGCGGAGCGTGACTATCTTAATGAAAGTGCCTGGGATGGAAGTGCAAGTTGGCGTAGTCGTTTTAGCCATAATCTGAGCAGTGCGCTTACCATCGAGCGCATAGAAACCCCGGTTGATCAATTGGAGTTTACCGGGCTCGACCTGGTGGCAAAGGAAGATGCAAATGCGCGTTTACTCTTTGGTGAAAGCCAGCGCCTGGGGTTGGTGGTTGGTGGTCATCAATTGCGCCAGTCCCATTCTAATAGTGACCGTCAGTATCTGGATTTTGAAGATCAGGATCTGTTTGCTGAAATGCGTTATCGAGCTCCCAGCACATCGCAAATCAGCTTGCGCTATCGAACGGGTGAGCGCAATTATGAGTTTCCTGCGTTGTTGGCGCAGGATCTGAATTTTGATTATCACCAATGGGAAATTGAAACTGGTTGGAAGTTAACCTCTCGCTCTGAGTTAACCGGTGTAGCAGGTTATTTTGAACGTGAGGGCGCTACTAACGATGACGAAGGTGCTTTGGCTGGTTTGACTTGGGCATGGCAGACAACTGCAAAGCTGGCGACCGAAATTGCTTATAGTTTGAATCAGCCTGCGCTCGGGGAATCAACAGATTCTCCGCTTGAAATAAATAATTCTTCAATCACGTTTCGCTGGAATTTGTCGACCAAGCTGCGCTGGAGTGCAAGCGGCAGTTATACCGAGTTTGAGTATGATAACCCTGAATCAGAGTCGCCGCGTATTGAGCGCAATATCGCAGTTACGCCGGTTGCGCTGGAGTGGGAGCTATCAGATAGTTTTCGCCTACGATTGGTCGCTCAATGGGTGGAACGACGCTCGCCAATATTGGCCCGTGATTATGATGGGCATTTAATTACAGGCGGATTGGTACTGGTGTTTTGAGCGTGTCCACGGTGTTCTTTTGGTGCCCGAGTTTTTCCAACGCATATTGATATTTATGGGCAGCGATACAGCCCCGCATTTGTTGCGCACACAAGGTTCTTTTGCGTGCAGCCAACGTCGAATCCAGAAAGATGTTTTTCAATACTTGCGCGGCTGAATTTGCATCTGCCTCAGCCCAGTGCGCATTGTTCAATCCATTAAACTCAGGGTGTGTCGAGCGCACAGCTTGTGCATGATAGGGAATCAGAAAGCTGTTGTCCTGATTGCAAAAATCCATGTTGCCTGACCAAGCGGTTACGAGTGTTGGTGTATCTAATAGCATGGCTTCGGCAATAGTGAGGCCAAATCCTTCCGAGCGGTGCAGGGATGCATAGATGTCCGATGCCTGCAAAAGCCCCAGAATATCCGCGCGACTCCAGTTTTGATCGATGAGTTGAATATTTGGATGTTGGGACATCAACGCCAGTAGTTCCTGCTTTTCTGTAGAATCCTTACCGCTGTTTGCTTTTAATATTAGATAAGCCTGGTCTTCCGGACTAAATGCTTGTGTGAAAGCGCGAACCAGCGCTTGCGGGTTTTTGCGTTCCATTGCGCTGCCGAAACTGAAAATATTGCTGATTAAAAATGCATTTTCGCTGATACCCAGACGAGTCCTTATTTCGGTTGTTGGTGCTTCTGTCGCAACCGGATGGGTAACTGTTAAAACGGGAATGCGCGTATAGCCTTGAATAACGTTAGTCGTGAATGTTGAAGGTGTGAATATCGCATTCATATAATTCAGAGCATTAATCCATTCGCGCGGGATAATTTCCAGCTCCCACGCCCAATAACCTATGTTGTAGGTTTGACGAAATTTTTTTAACCCCATTTGTAAGATTGCCGTTGGCAACATGGGGGGGTTCAAATGGAATATGCGGCATTGACAATCGCTTTCCAGATCATTGGCTGGCCAGTGCCACGCAATTTCTACGGGTTTGCGAAACCAATGTTCAACGCTGATACATTTCACCTGATAGCCATCGGCGGCGAGTTGCTGTGCACATAACCGGGCTGATTCACCTATACCGGAAATACTTTGAAAGAAGCCAATAACTTCAATTATCGGCTTTTCTTCTTCAGGAAAGTGCACCTTACTTTTGGGAATTATTCGATGCAACAGATGTGCCCGTAATTGCCGATAGGCAGAGCGCGCTAGTTTGTTCAGAAATGGTTTCATAATTTATCCAAATGACTCAATGAAATCTGCACCATTGCTGAATGCGTAGCAAATGGGGTGATATTTTTGCGGGTGCGATACTGAGAGCTTCCTGTAAAAAGTTTTTCGCTTCGGGTCTAAATACCAGCAAGCTAAGTGCTAAATAGCTAAATGCTCCAGTAGCTGCTGTCGATAGTATCTGTATTGTGAGTGGCCAGTCTTGCAAATGGCTTTTTACGGCCAGGCAGATACTTAACATTGTTGCTGAGGCAATATAGCTTGGAACTATAGTTTTCATGATCATGGTGTATGAACAACCAAAATGATATTGAAAAATAACCAATCCCATTAACGCCGAAAAATACATAGAAACCAAATACGCGAGTGCGGCGAAGGTGAGTCCTTTTTGCACCCAAAAATATCCTAGTAATATGGTTACCAGCAGCAGGCACAAAGTAGTGGCCAGAACCCACAATGTATGTCCTTGTGCGGTAAGGGCTGCATTAATCTGGAAGCGGATCAGTAGCGGTGCCGAACCAATTGCAATTAAACTCATCAACTCGCCACTGGCACGCCATTTATCACCAAACACGAGCACGATAAATTCAGGGGCTATAGCGGCTGTGCCGAAAAATATTGGTACTATGATGAAGCTGCTCATGCGCATTATGCGCAGGCAAGAAGTCGCTCGCGCTGTAACATCGTGCAGGCGAGCGAATGCGGGCAAGGCGGTTTGCTCGAGCGGGCGCACTATAATGTCCTGCAGAATAAAAAGTGCACGTCCTCCAATTCGATAAATTCCCAACGCCGCTGGGCCCAATAAAAAGCCTACGATAAATTCCAATACCGAATTGCATAATGTGTTAATTAACTGGGCCAGCATAAGTGGCGAGGAAAACCTTATTGCACTTTTCGCTTCTGACCAGCAGAGGGTGAAACTGGGCCACCAGCGCGCGCTAATTAAGGTAATTAGTGTTACCAGTATTTGGCCGCTTAATTGTTGCCCTACCAGCGACCATACTCCATATCCTTGAAGTGCCATTAGCACCCCCGTTGCGCCCGAAATAAAACTGGCGCTGATACTGCGCAAGGCGATGGCTTTGAAGGCAAATTCCCGACGTAATTTCCCTTCATGAACAACCTTGATTCCTTCAAACAGGAAAATAATTAACATCGCTTGCAATATTGGCGCTGCAGCTGGGTCATAGTAGTGGGCAGTAACAGGAACACCAAAAAACCAAATCAGCGCGATAAATAACAAGGCGTAAACTATGTTGATAAAAAAGCAGGTGGAAGCATATACATGGTTCCAGTCTTCGCGCTTGACTATCGCCTGGGATATACCGCCATTTAAAATAATTTTCCCCGCTTCCACGACCAGAATTGCAAATACAGCCAAACCAATTTCGGAGGGCGAGAGTATTCGCGAGATAATAATAAAAACCAAAAAGCTGACAATGCTCATGCTGCTTGCAGCAAGGCTCATCCAGGCTGTGCTATTACCTAATTGCTGTTTTAAACCCATATCAGTGGTTCACTTATAATATCAGTGCAGACTTTTTCCTTGCCGTAAGCACAATTGTAAAAATACTACAATATCGAGCGTATAACGACGTAATAATCTGCCTGGCTCCAGACATAAACGATAAAACCATTCCAAGCGCAGTTTTTGTATCGTTTTCGGTGCGCGCGGTTTTTCGCCGGCCAGGAAATCCAGCAGTGCTCCAACACCGATAAGTACTTTGGCGTTTAATTGTTGGCGATGTTTGAGAATCCAATGCTCTTGATTGGGATTTCCCATGGCGATTAGCACCACATTGGCGCCGCTGGAATTAATGGCTTCTACCAAGTCCTCGGCATTGCTCGCCTCGTCGTAGCCGTTGCGATAACCAACAATGTCAATCTGCAAATCTGTTTGTAAGTTTTGCGCTGCTTTCATGGCAATTCCTGGTTTTGCGCCAACCAGAAAAACTCTGGCATCTTTGCCCAGATGCTGTAAAAACAAAGGTGTGAAATCTGTACCGTTTAAATTTTCGCGAAATTGTTTTCGATGAATTAACCAGGTTGCAATATCAATGCCTACACCGTCATTCACAATAATGGTATTGCTGTTGGCCAATTCATTTTTTAACGGTTGGCATTGCACAATAAAATTAGTATTCGCAAATAGTAATGTGGTTTGCTGATGTTCCATATTGTCGCGCAGTTGGCGAGACAGATCTTTACTACTGGTTGAATGAATGAAAAATCCCCCCAACGGAATAACTTCAAATAATTTATTGCTCATCACACAAATACCTCCGTATCACTAAATTTATGTGGAGCCAGCATCCGCTCAGTCACTTGTTGCCAATTAAGGACGGTGTGTTTGTCGATGACGGTGCTGGGTGACAACGCGCGCGTAATCGCGGCAACGATCGATTCTTCGTTGCCAATTTCATAGCCAAAACGATTGGTGTAATCCGCCGCAATGTAATGGGGGCAAATTGCCGGGAGACCAAAAAAAGCGTATTGAGTCAGCTTGAGTGATGTATCGCGCAGATAAGCGGGCAGATTGACACTGGAGTAGGGCGCTATGCCCAAGGTGGCGTGCTTGATGTACGGCAAGGTTTGGTTGAATGGCATTTCGCCATAAACGCTGACGTTACTGCCATAGTCCGGATGCCGTGGATGGCAGGAGCCGATAATGTGGAAATGAATGTGCGGAAACTGTCGGGACGCAATAACAAAAAATTCGGGATCAAACAGCATGGAGCCGACTGATATTGCATGTATTCCTTCCGCATAGGGTGACGGATTAGCTCTTTCAGCAATATCAGGATCTATTCCCTGTGGTGCGAAGACCAGGTTGTGCGTTGCGGGAATGGTATCGGCGAGTGCTTTGGATGGCAGTACGATAGTGTCAATTTTTTTAGCAATGCGCTTGAACGTTCTACTGACATAAGCGGCGACATCAATGGTGTCGAGTGCATCGGAAGCGCGATAGATAACTTTGGCTTTGGGATTCAACCGTTTAATGAGATCAAAAAAAATCGGCGCTACACCGCTTTCAAGAATGATCACATCCGAGTCAGCGATCCAGTCGCGCAGCACACTGTTCAAACCATAGCTGTAGAGATGATACATCAATGATTCAAATGGCCTCACGCGGATGGGATGGATTAAGGTTTTCCATAAATAACATTCCACGCCTTCATAAAACACAATTTTATTGGCCTGGTCGTCTAGCGAAATTCGGGGGTCTTGTTTATACCGTGATAAAAAGCTGTAACGCAGGGAAAAAAAACGTGTGCATCCCGTCTTGGCTAGTTCCGCCGCAATAAAATGCATTCCGGCTTTCCGCGGCGAACGATAGTCATGCGCCGACAGCAATAAAAATTTTGGTCGGGTAGATGCCGGCCGAATCGTGTCTAGCGGAAGATTTAATTCTATGGCAGCAGTGGGTAGGGACATACATTGCTCCTTCATTTTGCACTGGACTTGACGCTGGACTTCGTGCTGAATCCCGCGCTCGATTTGGCGCTGGATTTAGCACTGGATTTAGCACTGGATTTTTTGTGGGAAAAGCTCGCCGCTGTCTTGAACACGCTGGGCGCCAGTGGTGGACTTAACGAGTGGCTTTCAGGGCGATAAAAATAAGCTTGCAGGGGGATCCATTGTGGCGATGGTGTCTGGTTCGCTCCGCTGAGGGCAAAGTGGTAATTACCCCACCAGCGGCCAGCGGCCCAGTATGCCCAGCCACGCCAGGGCGGTGCCTGGGTTAATTCCAATAGGCGCGTCAGGGTTGCAATACATTCTGTAGTTGCCGGTACTCCGAACTCCCCCAGGAACAGCTGCTGGTTGTTTTGAATTGCCCAAGTACTGATGCGTTCGAACTTGCTGTTGAATTCATCGGCTGGCCGACAACCAGTCCCGGTGGCTTCTGTATGAGTTCCGGAATAATCCTTGTCGGTGTATTGATGAACCTCCAGTAGGGTGCGCTGGAGTGGATCTTCCAGATCATCAAACTCAGTGGCATTGCTGGCTGTTAGTCCTGCGAACCAGTCGTGCACTCCACTCCAGCGCCCGCCACCTATAAAAATCAGGTTGGTTGATTCAGCTGTGCGCAGGGCAGCAAGCGTCTTTTTCGCCAGCGCTGCCCAGTCTGCCAGCGGCATATTGGCAGGCTCATTCATCAGGCCAAAAATCGTTTGGGTTGGGTCGTCAAACTCTTTGGCTACCTTTAACCAAAAATCAATAAAGCCGTCATCCAGAGAGCCTTTATCTCCGAGCTTACTGCGGTAGTAGGCGGCGAAATTGTGCAGATCCAGTAATACACAAAGGCCCTGGGCATTGGCGCTGGCGACCGTATTGCGCATGCGTCCCAGCTCGGCGCTATCCAGTGGGCCCCTGAGGGTTGGCTGCAGGCGCTCCCAACGAAACGGGAAACGTATGATATTGGCACCTTGTTGGGCAAAAAATGCCAGGTCAGCTGCCAGCGGGTAGGTGTAATCCTTGTAGGGAGTACCCGGCAGGCTTTTCAAGTTGAACTCAGCTCCTGCCACGTTGATCCCGGTAAGGCGCGCCTGATCCAGGCAGTTTGCCATTGTTTCCGAACCCAGACCGGCAAGGGCACCGAATAACGCACTAAAACCGGCTGATTTAACCGCATTGCTTGAGGTCATGGTTATGGCTCCTCTGCAGTCGTTAGTTGACGGTAAAGCGATAGGTAGCGATCAGCGACTGCAGGCCATGCATAGCGGTTAGAGAAATTCTGCGCGTTGATTTTGCGCTCGCGATAGGCTGCGTCGCCTTGTTGATGAAGTTGCAAAAGTTGGGCAATAGCGGCGGTCATCTGAAGGTCAGGACCAAAACAGTAACCCAGGCCCGACTCTTCTGTTAGTCGCTTGAACGGTGGAATATTGCTGAGTATCGGCGTAAGGCCCGCACTCATGGCTTCAATGGGCGCTATTCCAAACCCTTCATGGCGAGAAAGGCACAAGAAATAGCTGGATTGGCGAATCAATGTCCTAATCTGGTCGTCGCTGGGATTCGCTGCGAGTGTTACCAAGTGGCTTAGGCCAAGGGTCTGCACGCGATCTGCCAGGTCGCTGAGGCTGTGATCGTATTCGCGCCCGGCAATAATCAAACGCCATTCAGGGCGTAGCTTCTGCAACTGGGCAAACATATCCAGCGCGGTGTATAGCCCCTTATTCGAGGACCAGCGGCCAAAATAAATCAGCGTGGGCGTTAAGTGTTCAGCGGCTTGACTTGCATATTTTTCTACGTCTACACCGTTCTCGATAACCTGCAGTTGGCTTGGCTGGGTAATTCGTTGAAACATATCGCCATCGTTGGCGCTGGTTGCCACGACTTTGCTGTAGGCCAGCGCCGAGAGACGGGAAATACTTTTGAAGTAAAGCTGTTTTGCTCGCGAGGCAAAGCTGGTATGAAAAAAGCCACCGTGTGTAGAGAGCAAGAGCGGGCGCTTGTGCAGCCACTTGGTCAGGGCTAGAAAATCGTAGAAAAAATCGACGCCATGCACATGCACTACATCGGTGTCATGTAGATACTTAAATACTCCCGGGCAGATCGGATAACGACTGGAACCGCGATAGGGCAGGCGGATAACCTCGATACCATCAATCCATTCGCGCTCGGGCAGTAGTTCAGCGGAATTGCGAAACAGGCGATTCAGGGTAATGATGCGCGTAACCCCCTGTTCACTATTGAGCTGATGGCGAGCGATATTGCGGACCACTTCTTCCATTCCTCCAATAGAGGGCAAATATTGGCGCACTATATGGGTAACTTTGAGTTGGCTACTGCAAGTCATAGTCCGGAGCTCCTTGTCAGATGGGTGGGAAGCACCGGTTGTTGCAGGCTGGAGCCCAGCAGAAACCAGAGCAGCGCAGCACTCTTCAGCGCGAAAAATGAGAAGCCGCTGATACATAGCAATAGTGACAGGTAGATGGCGGCCAGGGCTCTGAAACGAAGGCTGGTGTCATTGGTGATAGGAAGTAGCCAATAGCAAGCCCATAGCAGGAGGCATAACGGAAGGCTGTAGGTATTGAACAGGTGAGCGTAACCAACATCAGCATAAATGACGCCGTTGTTAACACCCAGCAAGCTGGCCAGGTCAAAATCCAGGAGTACTTTGCCGCTGAATTCCAGTCGGCCATGGAAGTCATCACTGGACATTGCAAAGACGGGCCCCGTCGCAATGCTGCCCAAATACAGCAGGCACAGCATAGCGATAAAGGGAACGATTACGGCGCAATTTAAGGCTGCGCCGCGGGCCAGCATCCTAATGGCAGCCATCAGGCCAAGCGCAGCCATTGCAAAGCGGGAGTCAGACAACACCATCAGGAATACGGCCGCACCCAAAAAAAACAGGATTTCTCGCCATTGGCTCCAGGGTTTGCTTAACCCCCAAACACCGCAGAGCACGGCGAAGTTACCCAGAGAGACAGGTTCTAGGAATACCGAGGAAACCCGGTGATCCCCCAATAGCCCTGGCAGGAGGGTACGGCCTATGCCTTCTGGTCTGGTGCCATTTAACTGGAGTTTGCTTTCACGCACGTAATCGGTAATAGGCTGTAAATTTCCGGTGTTGACGTAATAACTGAAAATATTGAAAAAATTGGTGTAAACGTCCAGGAACAGTAATTCAAAAAGCCCGAGGAGACCGACCATCAATATGGCTGACTTGAATACTCTGTCCGCCAGGGAGAGGTTGCCCAGATTGCAGCCCATCCAGAAAAAAATGATAGGAATCAGGAGGTCGCGAAAGGCTTTGGCATTGAGCTGGTTGTTCACCAGAGCCAATAAGCACAAGGCTGCTGCTATCACACATGCCAAAGTGATTGTGCCCGGTAGCAGGCGTTTGATCAGGAAAGGTACGCAGGCCAGTAATATTAGTGACTCACTTACCCCTATAAGCGTACGCGATACAGGTATTGCCAGAGTGTTGATCAGGCATAGAAGCGCTTGGTAACCGATACATGCCAGGAGTATGGCAATAGCCAAACGCTGTTCCCAATGGGTCGGGCTAGCCGAACCCAAGGAATGGGGCTGTGATAAAGCATTAGTTGCGGCCAGGTAATTCATGGATCCCGCCTTAGCGATAAAGTGCACTACCGACAAGCCTGACTCCCAAATCCCGCAAACGCTGGCAGATACTGGCGAGCGCTCGGGTGCGAGTCTTATGGATATGGGTGACCACCAGTGCTGCGCCGGAAAGCGCTGCCACAACCTGGGCATCGCGATTGGAGTCCATTGGCGTAGTGTTGATGAGTACCACATCAAAAAGCTGTTGAGACTGGTTGATGTACTCGCGATATTGGGCGCCGGCAATTAACTCTTGGGGGTTGGGCGCCTTGGTTCCCGCCGGCATTAACCACAGTGATGGAACCTCCGCGATGGGAATTGGGGCGAGTGTTTGTCTCCCTGCGAGGCGGTCGGCCAAGCCAGGAGCATAAGGATGTAATCCAAATAAGCTGTTGATGTCTGAATTGCGGAGGTTGGCATCGATTAGCAGAGTGCGAAAGCCCAGTTGGGCAAAACTGATAGCCAGGTTAGCGCTGGTCAGCGCCAACTCATCGGGGTTATCGCTGGCCACCAACGCGAGTGAACGCTGCGGGTTCAGTTGAAAATAGCGCATTTGCAATTCGCTGCGCAGGCTGCGCAAAGCCTCGGCTTGGGGGCTATCCGGTTGAAAAAGGGCGCTCAGGCGAGGATTCAGCTTGCTAGTGCTGGTGGGGCGCTGGGTGTAAGCAAATTGTTCGGCGAGTATTGCCTCGACATCCGTTGGCTTAACCAGACCCAGCTTTAACGCGGCATCACCAAAGCGCAGGCCAAATTGGGTTTGGGCTTGGCTGATGGCACTCAAGTCCTTTGGGTTTAATGTGCCGCGCGCAACCAACATGGGGCCAATACGTTGGGCGTTGTCTTCTTCACCATTGAGGGGTTTGGCAATATCGTTCATTTACGTGCCTCCTGCATTGTTGAAGTGATTGTCGTTAGCCGGGGGATACTTGCTAGCACGGGCAGTCCTACTCCCAGCTCCAAATCACTGATATGGCGAATGCGTTGATCCAGCCATTCAAGGCATAGTGCAGTGCCAACACCCAACAGCAGTCCGGCTGTTAGTGCCAGGAACAACGCCGTGCGTAAGCTGGGGGTGGCCGGGCGACTCGGGGCCATGGCTTTGTTGAGTACCGCTATATCGGTTGCCGCAATTTGGCTTTCCAGCCTGGTTTGTGCGGTGCGTGCCAACGCCGCGTCGTAGGCAGCTTGAGCGTTATCCACCTCCTGTTTTAGAAGTGTGAGCTCATTGCGGCTCCTGCTCAGCTGTAAAACCAAGTCTTTCTGTGCGGCCAATTCAGCGCTGAGTTGTGTTTCATGGGCTTTGGAAATTTCTACGGAGGATTGCAGGCTGCCGCTGATCAGTTCCTGCATTCGGTTGAGTTGCTGTTTTAGTGCATCCACCTCACCTTGTGCCTGGCGGTATTGCGGGTGGTTTTCACCTACCTGATTAGCGAGTTCCTTTAATCTGGCTTTGGCTTGGGCCAAATCGCCCGTCAACTTTTGAACTTGTGGGTTATCCAGCGCGCGGGTTTCCAGTTGGTTGCGTTTGGTATTGGCAATTTGGTCACTGCGGCTTTTTGATGTCAGTCGTTCGTTCTGGACAGCGATCAAGAGCGACGATAATTCCGCCAATTTGGCGGACTCCAGATCCAGGCGATCAGATGTCGCCAGAATATTGTGCTGTTCCTGATAGCTGGACAGCGCATTTTGTCTATCGATTAATTCGGCGCGCAACTGAGTAAGTTGTTGGTTGTACCATTCAGTCGTTTGGCGGGCCGGTTCGGTACGCAACTCAAGGCTGGTATAGATGTAAGCCTGCGCATAGGCATCGGCCAGTTTGGCGGCAAGTTCCGGGTCGCGGGAGCGGAAGGAAATGGTA
>JAGKXA010000276.1 GCA_021151615.1 Cellvibrionaceae bacterium
AATTTGGATTTACCGAGGTAACCGATTTCATCGTAAAACAAACCTCATTTCGATAAAATTTTTAGATATAAAAAAATTAAATTTTGACTTTTTTGCTATTAAAAACAAAAAAGCTAATCAAATACTGCTGCGGTAACAACTGAGCAGTGCTATCCATAATGACCGTGTAATCCAATGATTTAGTTTTGTGTTGCTTCTGAGTTTGAAGCTATATGCGTGGTAGTAGTTATTGTTTTTGTAAATGACTACGCTGTCAGGTGAGCGCTTGAACAAACTTTAACGACAAAAAAACCAAAAGCCAAGCAAATTTGCGATAAACAGTTCAAATAATATACCGAATGGATTTCTAAGAAGATTTGCCAAGTTGAACCGGGTGAAACCCTGATGGCATATAAAAATCGGTGATAAGGCCATTTTTATGTGTGAAAAAAAGAAACACAAGAGTAACAAGGGGGAAATTGCAAGGGCGGCAGTCAAAACTGTTACCGCCCTCGCAAAATAATCAGCCAGTATTGCGCATACCGGCGGCAATACCTGCCATGGTCACCTTGAGTGCGCGCTCCAGATCAGGACTGATAGTCTCACTGCTGCGATAGCGCTTTAACAGCTCTGCTTGCAGGTAGTTGAGAGGGTCTACATAGGGCTTACGCACTTCCAGAGACTGGCGCAACATAGGATCATCAGCCAACAGGGTATCCTGCTTTTTCATCTGATTGATCAGGCCTTCCAGCGCCTTGAGGTCACCGCGCAGCTGTTGACCCAAACCGCGGTATTCCACAGGAACCAATTGCTGCTCGTAGTAAGTGCAGATAGGGCCATCCGCCTTGCCGATAACCATTTCCAACAGATCGAGGAAGCTGGAGAAGAACGGCCAGTTGCTAACCATGTCATCCAGTAATGCGGGATCATTCTCCAGTGCATATTCAAACGCTTGGCGAGTACCCAGCCAAGCCGGGAGATTCAAACGTACTTGCGTCCAGGCAAATACCCAAGGGATTGCACGCAAACTCTCTACTCCGCCGGTAGATTTGCGTTTGGCCGGGCGGCTGCCCAATGCCAGGAGACTCAACTCCTGTTCAGGTGTCAGATTGCGGAAATAAGGCACAAAATCTTTATGGCCACGCACGATACTGCGATAAGCCTCAAGGCTGGCTTTACCCATGCGCTCAATCAGATCGCGCCATTCATCCTTTGGCGATGCATTGGGCGACATAGTCGCGCGCATGGTTGCCACAACATAAGACGACAAGCTGCTGAAAGCCACGCGCGGCAAACCAAATTTGTAGCGAATCATCTCGCCCTGCTCGGTCACACGAATACGGCCTTTTACTGATCCGGGAGGCTGGGAAGCCATAGCTTTCTCTACCGGGCCACCACCGCGACCAACGGTACCGCCACGACCATGGAACAACACCAGAGACACATCGAACTTATCTGCCAAGGCAACCAGCTTCTCCTGGGCTTTGTATTGCGCCCAGGTAGCGGCGATCTTGCCCGCATCTTTAGCAGAGTCGGAGTAACCGATCATCACCGTTTGTTGCTGGGCAGAATAATGCTGGTACCACTCAAGATCCCACAGGCGCTCCATCACGATAGGCGCGCGATCAAGGTCATCCAGAGTTTCGAACAGAGGAACAATAGGCATATTCCAAGTCATGCCGCACTCTTTCAGCAGCAACGCAACGGCCAGTACATCCGAAGGTTGCTGCGCCATGGAAATGATGTAGTGGGAGAGAATCTCACGCGGCTCCTGCGCCACTATACGGCAGGTCGCCAACACTTCAGCTGTTTCATCGCTCATCGGCCATACCGATGGCAACAATGGGCGTTTGCTGGTCAGGGATTCCAACAGAAATACCTGACGCTCTTCTTCTGACCAGGCACGGTAATCGCCCAGGCCGAGATACTGGACCAGCTCATCAATCGCCTGTACATGGCGATCACCATCCTGACGTATATCCAGCGGCACTAGATTAATGCCGAAACAGTGAATACGGCGGATAGTATCCACCAAAGGGCCATTGGCGATGTGGGGCAGGCCAACGGCATTCAGGGAGCGGAAACACAGCATCAGTGGCGACAACAGATCTTCGCGGCTGGTGATCAGATCAACAGGTACTTCCACTGCACGGCCTTGCAAACGTGCTTCCGCCCACTCCAGAGTGGATTGGATGCGGCGGCGCAAGTCATACATGGCATCGCGATAAGGAGTAGCGCTGTCCGGATAAATAGCGCGCAGCTCGTCGCTGGCCTCGCTCATACTCAGGTCGCCCCCCAAGCTATAGATGTCGCGCGAGTAAAGCTCGGCAGCCATCCAGCGGCCCAGTAACAGGACTTCACGGGTAATTTTGTGGGTTACGTTAGGATTGCCGTCGCGGTCACCGCCCATCCAGGAGTAGAACTTAATGGGGCGAATGTCCACTGGCAGCGACTCACCCAAATGGCGGGTACACATGCGATCCAAGTGGCGAATGAAGTCCGGTACCGCTTGCCAGAGACTGTTTTCGATAACGGCAAAACCCCACTTGGCTTCGTCCACAGCGGTTGGGCGAGTAGTGCGGATTTCATCGGTCGCCCAAATTTCTTCTACCAGACGGTGCAGGCGGCCACGCAATTTGTCTTGCTCGAACGTAAGCAGACTGCCGTTTTGGCGATCCGCCAGGGTATCAACGATTTGGTCATACTTGCGAATCAGGGTGCGGCGAGTCACTTCGGTTGGGTGAGCGGTCAACACCAGCTCAATACGCAACTTATTAATAACTTCGGTCAAAGCGTCTTTGCCATGGGCTTCGGCAAATTCCAGAATCATGGATTGCAAGCTGTCTTCGCGCTCGGCTTCGGCGCTGGAGAAATACTCCTGGTCCGCAATATTGGCCAGGTTCAGGAATTGGTTAAAGGCGCGCACAATTGGCAGGATGTCCTGATCATTCAGGCTGCTGAGCATAGCAACCAGCGACGCGGAATCACCGTTTTCGGCTTTGGTAATCGCCTTACCCAGTTTGCGAATCCCCTCCACCTTGGAAAACAACTCTTCGCCTTCGTGGGCGTGAATCGTTTCACCCAGAAGTTCCCCCAGCAGGCGGACGTTTTCGCGCAGGGTTTCAGGCAGCTTTAACATTGGGCATCTCCAACAAATCGAGGGATTAAAAAACGCACAAGCGAATCACCAAAAGAGGGCGGCATTCTACGCCATCAGTCAGGGCAAGGGTAGAAAATGACGATTGGATCACCGTCAATATGCCGCAGCTTCCCATTCAGACGTTCACTTCATTAGGATTATTCGGGCTTCCGGGCGGGCGCGCAGATTACAAAGGTGCACGAGCCTATGCAAGCGCACAGAAAGGATGCAAGCAAAAAACCTTGGTAAAAAACGTAAATTTAAGCCCGCCTTCTTACTCTACTCGAAGCGCTCTCGGTATAAACCACGAAGTGAAAGTATCCACAGAAGCTGTGAATAACTCTGTGGATGCCATTTTGGTAAACCTCCCCGGGTCAGGACTGACCTGCGCCGTACGAGCCTGATCAATTCATGGGCAGCTTTACGCGATAGTCGCCTGTGAACTTAATCACCGCAAATGGCGTTTAAATTATCACCAGAACCGGTTCGTTATTTTTCTCCCTAAAGTCGAACGTAAAAACACCAGTTTGGCTAAAAGTCAGACTGGTGTTTTATTTCAAGCACCATAGACTCAGTCCCCGGATAAAAATTTCGCGCTATGTGCGCAACCATTTTTATTCGCGCAAAAACATCCAGTCGTTTTTTGCCAATTCCCAAATAAACAATCAACCTTGATGACAGTGGAGTGTGAAAGTGACAACAATTAATAATCAATCCGCAATTTCCCGATTCAAATCATTAAATGCTTTTGGTTTTTCTGCCCTCATGGGTGCGGCAGCTTTATTAAGTGCAGTGGAAGTGAGTGCACACGGCTATGTTTCCAGCCCTAAAAGTCGCGCATTCCTGTGTACCGCTGCACAAGGTGGTGGAAGCTCGCCAGCGTGTGTTGCCGCAGCGGCGGCAGGCAATTCAAGTCAGTACGAACCGCAATCTATTGGTATTGGCGGCGCCAATGACAATCACCAAGCACTGATTCCCGATGGCAAATTGTGCGGCGCTAATATCGGCAGTATGAATGGATTGAACCTTGCGCGAAATGATTGGGGTGCAACTCCTGTTAGCGCAGGCCCGCTTGCATTTATCTGGACCAACCCGGCTGCGCACAAAACCAAATACTTCCGCTATTACATTACCAAGCAGGGATTCAACCCAGGTGCAGCGCCCTTGAAATGGTCTGACCTTGAACAAATCCACCAGTCTGCTCCAGCAGATCGCGAATCCACCTCCACGCACATAGTGACCCTGCCACCACGTACCGGTCGCCATATTGTTTACAGTATTTGGCAGCGCGATCCAGTTACTGATGCACCGGAAGCTTTCTATCAATGTATTGACGTTGTATATGGCGGCTCTAATAGTTCCGTTCCGGTAACTTCATCATCTGCACCATCTTCTGTTGCAGTGACCAGCTCATCGACAGGAACTACGTCCAGTATTTCGGGCAACACTTGCGCCGGTTTGCCAACCTGGAATGCAACTACCGTGTATGACAAGCCCCAGCAAGTACAACACAACAACAAACGCTACCAGGCTAACTACTGGACTCAGGGCAACGACCCTGCACTCACCTCCGGCCAATACAACTACTGGCTGGATTTAGGTGCATGTAGTGAAACCTCTACCTCCAGCGCGTCATCTGTTGTGGTGGCAAGCTCATCCAGAACCTCAGTGAGCAGCTCACGTTCATCAGTAGCATCTTCTGTTGCGAATGGTGTGTGCACATCGCCAGCATTTGTTAACGGTGCGACTTATGCAAACAATGCACTGGTACAAAATGTTGGCAACGAGTATCGCTGCACTGTAAGCGGCTGGTGTTCACAAGGCGGCGCCTATGCACCTGGTACCGGCTGGGCCTGGACTAATGCCTGGACTCTCGTTCGTAGCTGTCAATAATTTCAGCTAAAAAAGGAATTGGAAAAACGGCAACTTCGGTTGCCGTTTTTTATTCATGGCGATTACAAATTTCCGCAAACCTGCGCAGCAATTTTGCGGAGTCAGGTGTATCGACTACAGCGGAACTCAGCGCTTTCGCATCACCATTTTCGCTGATCAGCTTTTGCTCCAATTGTTGAATATATTTTTTCATTGCCAGCGCAGAAAACTCCGGATGAAATTGCACACCCCATGCACACCGGCCAACACGATATGCCTGATGTGCTTCATGTTCACCACGCGCAAGCAACACTGCATCAGCAGGAAGTTTATGTACTGATTGGGAGTGAACCAGTTGCGCCGGAAATTCACCAGGCATTTGTGCAAACAATAAATCTTGCTGCGCCGCTTCAGTCAACTGAATGGTACGTGTGCCTATCTCGATACCGTCGGGATGATAATCAACCACACCGCCGCAGGCATGGGCTAGCACTTGATGCCCATAACAAATACCCAACACAGGTACACTTGCATCTACACAGGATTTCAACCACTGCGCCAAACGTTCACTCCAGGGCAAACGCTCACTCACCATCGCATGGGAACCACTCACTATCACACCAGCGATTCCTGAGGGTTCAGGTAAGGCTTCAGCTTCACGCGCATCCATACGTATCAACCAATTCTCGTCACCCAATCCCTGCGCAATCCAATCATCAAAATCACCATCGGATTGACTGATCTCAGGAAAGGTTCTGCCCGCCAGTAAAACAAGAATAGGCTTGGGATACGAAGAGCGAACAGGATTTGACTTCATAGGAATTGCCTCGAACTGCTGGTTGACCTGCATTGTAACAGTAGCTAACAACTTGCCCAGCCCAAGAGCAAAGCCTTAACATGCTCCCAAAAAGCAGGAACCTTGTTGTATGCCCCATATATTAATTCTGGAAGACGAGCCCTCTATTGCGGAAAGCCTGGTGTTTGTTCTGCAAAGCGAGAGCTTCACCACCCACTGGGAAACACTCGCGGGCAAAGCGCTTGCCTATTTGCAAACCACACCGGTGGATTTGGTGGTGATGGATGTGGGCTTGCCAGATATGACCGGGTTTGAGGCGTGCAAGCAGCTGCGCAAATTTTCCGAAGTGCCAGTGATTTTTTTAACCGCGCGTGGCGCCGAGTTGGATCGCGTTGTCGGGTTGGAAATAGGCGCGGACGATTACGTCGTAAAACCTTTTAGCCCGCGCGAACTGGCTGCGCGCGTTAAAGCCATTTTAAAACGCACCCGCTTGGTTAGTTTGCCAGATGCAACCTCAACAACGACAACAGTTGATGCCCAACCAATAACAACTCGCACAACAACTGTTCATACAGATAATAATACGCGCGAATTTATTATCGACAACGCGCGCAAATTAATTAGTTACCATCAACAAGCATTGACACTAACCCGCCTGGAGTTTTCGCTGTTGCAAACACTGGTTGCACAACCTGGGCGGGTTTTTAGTCGCGATCAATTACTGGATGCATTGGGCATTAATCCCGATGCAGGTTATGACCGCAATATCGACGGCCATATCAAAACCCTGCGCGCTAAATTGCGTGCAATTGCGCCCGATGCGGAGCCCATCAAAACCCAGCGCGGTTTTGGGTACGCCTATCAACCTGATGCTCGCCAATAACAAATGCAGTGAAAGAAATATGAGCCTGAGCCTACGGATATTTATTGTTTACCTGCTCTTTGTTGCGCTCTGCAGTTATTTTGTATTGCGCACAGTGATGGATGAAATTCGCCCTGGCGTGCGTCAATCTACCGAAGAAACCTTGGTAGATACCGCCAATTTACTCGCGGAATTTCTGCGCGAGCCGCTACTTACCAATCAATTGCAATCACCTCGTATTCGCGAAATTTTACAAGCTTATGGCCAGCGCCAACCCAATGCCACTATTTGGGGGGTAAGCAAGCAGCAAGTGAATCACCGTATCTATGTCACCGATGACAAAGGCATAGTGCTGCTGGATTCCAGCAATATTGCTGTGGGGCAGGATTATTCGCGCTGGAACGATGTGCTGCTCACCTTGCAGGGAAAATACGGTGCGCGTTCCACACAGGAAACCCAGGGCGATGAAAACTCCAGCATTATGTATGTGGCCGCCCCCATTACGCAGGCCGGAAAAATTATCGGTGTTGTGTCCGTTGCCAAACCCAATCGCAGTTTGCAACCTTATATAGATCGCACTCAACGCCGGTTAGGATTATTAGGCGCCGGGTTAATTTTATTGGGGCTGATTTCCGGTGCAATTTTTTCCTGGTGGTTTAGCCGCGAGCTGCGCCGCTTGCGCGAATATGCGCTCAACGTCAGCCGGGGCCAGCGCGCCCTATTAACACCCGGCTTGATCCGCAGTGGCGAGCTGGGGCAATTGGCGCAAGCACTGGAATCCATGCGCAACCAATTGGATGGCAAGGCCTACATTGAACAATACGTTCAAACACTCACCCACGAATTAAAAAGTCCGCTCGCCGGCATTCGCGCCGCCAGTGAATTATTGCAATCGCCCATGAGCGAAGTGCAACAGCAGAAATTTCTCGGCAATATTGAATCTGAAAGCCTGCGCTTACAGCAGTTGATTGAACGCCTGTTAAACCTTGCGTTAGTTGAACAGCAACAGAGTTTGCATTCACCGGCCACCATCTCGCTCAAACACCTGATTGAATCTCTGTTGGATACGCGTGCGGCGCGCATTGCACAGCAAAAAATTCAACTGCAATTATCACTGGATGAACATGCCGGGATTTACGGCGAGAAATTTTTGATCGAGCAAGCGTTGTTAAACTTGCTGGATAACGCGCTGGACTTTACACCGACTGCTGGCACTATCCGGATTGCGACAGAACAACAGGATCAACACTGGACGGTCAGTATCACCAATCAGGGCGAGCCCATTCCCGACTACGCCATACCGCGCCTGACCGAGTCACACCGAACCCGAACTCCACATAAACACCACATTACGCCCATAAGAAACCCACAGAGGACAGCGATCATAGGTTCACCAAATCCACAGGGAGAACCTTATGAAAAAGCCATTGCTGTTTAAATTACTCACCATCGGGGCCTTGATACTCCTATTGCTGATTCCCGTTGGCATGATTGGCGACTCCATCGATGAACGCCAGCGCTACAGCGAGCAAGTAGTGCAGGAAATCGCCAAAAACTCCAGCTATAGCCAAACCCTCACCGGCCCGGTATTGGTGGTGCCCTACGTAAAAACCGAGCGTTACACGCACCTTAATGACAACAAGGAACGCATCCTTGAGGAGCGGCAGGTAAAGGGGGAATTGTATTTTTTACCCAAACTGTTACGGGTAGATTCCGACATGACCACCGAGATGCGCAAGCTGGGCATTTATGGCGCGCACCTTTATCACACGCAAAATAAAATCGATGGGAAATTTTCGGTACCAGAAAATTTTGGCTTAGGCGATGCGCTTGTCGATTACCAATTGCAACCCGCTCATGTTGCTCTGGGTATTAGCGATATTCGCGGCATAGACAATTCATTGGCCCTGCAATGGAACCAAACCAGTTTCAACGCAGAGCCTGGTAGTCAATTATCGCTGTTGGGCAATGGTGTACATGTAAAACTCGGCAATATTGACGCGGGAAAAAATTATACCTTTTCGCTTGCCCTGCAATTAAAAGGCACCAGCCAATTTAATCTGGTACCGCTGGGCAAAGAAACGCATTTAAGCATGAGATCCAATTGGCCACACCCCCGTTTTATTGGCAACTATTTACCGGTTGAACATAACATCCACCAAACCGGATTTACGGCACGCTGGCAAACCAGCTACTTCTCTACCAATATGGCCGAGCTGTTTGAGCGCTGCGCCAGCAAACGTGAATGCAATAGCTTTGAACAAAGCCAGTTCGGTGTAAATTTAATTGACCCGATTAATCATTACGTAAAAAGTGATCGTGCGATTAAATATGCGCTGCTATTTATTGCACTCACCTTCGCGGGATTTTTCCTGTTTGAAATTTTAAAGCGCCTGCAAGTACACCCCATCCAATACGCATTGGTTGGCTTGGCCTTGGCATTTTTCTACTTGCTATTAATTTCCTTATCCGAACACCTGGGTTTTTCACTCGCCTATATTATTTCTGCCAGCGCCTGTATCGGTTTGATCGGCTTCTACGTCAGTTATGTGTTGCAAAGTATTGTGCGCGCATTGGGCTTTACCAGCGCCCTCGCCCTGCTTTATGGCTTGTTATACGGTTTGCTCAGTGCTGAAGACTATGCACTGTTGATGGGATCAATACTTTTATTCTTTATGCTTGGCGCCTTTATGACATTGACCCGTAAAGTCGACTGGTACAACCTGAATAACACCAGCAAAACAGTGAGCGAATCATGATTAATTTAATGGGTTCACTCACTATTTTGTTAGTGCCGAGTGTTATCGGCTGTGTGTTGGTAAAATTTTGCTGGCAACAAGGCTGGCCCGGGCGACTCGTGTTTATTATTTGCACCAGCCTGATCAGTTTGCATACACACGCTTATTATTTTCCCACACAACCCTTAAAAGATCGCTACACGCGCATGTTGGCGGAAATACACGCAAACGATTATTCACAACTATCCACAAAAGCTGTGAATAACCTTGTGTATGAGTGATTGGTAACAGGTGCCAGCCCCGGTGGACCTTGGGCTGCGCCACATTGTTCAATATCGACCCATATGCGCAAATAACCTGCAGTCGTGTTGTGCATTAAATAAACCCGCCGGGCATGCCCCGACGGGTTATCCACTACACTGGCGGCCATCAATTAATCGGAATGCGCTTGGTATCACCGGCAGGTAGTGCTTTACGCGCGATAACAATCTCCAACACCCCGTTCTTCATACTGGCGTTTATGCTGTTTTGGTCTGCATCTTCAGGTAGCGCCAAAACCCGTTGGAAGCTGCCATAACTACGCTCCATACGATAGTAATGTCGCTCTTTGGTTTCAGACTCTTCCTTTTTTTCGCCGCGAATCGTCAGCGCATCGCGATTAACTTCAAGTGAGATATCTTTGTCAGTTAGACCCGGCGCTTCCAAACTGATGTGATACGCTTTGTCGTCACTGGCAATATTCACCTTGGCCTGGAAAACTGCTCTATTAAAAATTCCGTCATCCAACCAGCGTGAACCCAGTGACGGGAAGCCTCTAAAAGCATCATCAAAAAGCCGATCTATTTCGCGACGTAATTGCAGCGCCGGATGACTACCAGAAACTGATTTCGCTTCTGAATCACTATCATCCCGCTTTACCGGAACTGTTGAACCGGCATTAGCATTTTCTCGGCTAAACCAATTCCAAGGGCTTAATTTTTGCAAATTCATATACACCTCCTATCGCATATCACTTATAGGGACAATCAGCGAATTACCGCAAGCGAAAGTGAGGGCTGATACCAGCCCTCACTATTAACTTATGCCGCTTTACTCTCTTCAGCTTTGTGCTGGATCAAATTCCCACCGGAATTAATGGCGATGCTTTTGGGCTTCATCGCCTCGGGAATTTCCCGCACCAGGCTTATAGTGAGTAAACCGTTGTTGAGCTGGGCACCAGTCACCTCAACATGATCGGCCAAGCTGAACTTGCGCTCGAAGCTGCGAGTTGCGATACCCTGATGCAGATACTTGCGCTCTTCTTTACCGTCATCCGCTTTTTTACCGCGCACGGTCAGTACACCGCGCTCGACCTGGATATCCAACTCTGCATTATCGAAACCAGCGACCGCCAGGGTAATGCCATAGCGATTTTCACCAGTCACTTCAATATTGTAGGGTGGATAGCCTGAAGCCCCTTGATCAGCGCGAAGAGCTGTATCCAGCAAAGCACCCAAGCGGTCAAAACCGATAGTGCTGCGATAGAGAGGGGAAAGATCAATTGTGTTCATAAAATATCCTCCAAAAGAAGCGATACACATAAATACAATCAACAAGAAAGCTGATTCTTCACAATGAAGCAATCGCTTTCAATTCAAAGGTGGGAATTGTTCCTGCAAGA
>JAGKXA010000734.1 GCA_021151615.1 Cellvibrionaceae bacterium
CACGAAGATGGATCGTCTGCAACGCAAAGAAATCCGACAGGAAATCGGGATGTTGTTCCAGGGATCGGCGCTTTTCGATTCGATGACAGTGGAACAAAACATCATGTTCCCGCTCACCATGTTTACCAAAATGAGCAAAAAGGAAATGCTTGATCGTGTAAACTTCTGTCTGGAACGCGTAAACCTTGCAGGAAGAAACACCAGAGATTACCGACCAAGCTTTGTCTGCATCGCTTAGTAAATCAGCTAATGATTACACTAGAGTAATTGGCAAGCGCTATGAAGATATTAGAAGCCGCATGGCAGATTCTGTTGTGCCTAAAGAAAAGACAATCAAAGCGATTGATGACGAAATTGCTCGTATCAGCCAAAAAGGAACCATTACTGACACTGAGCTGCTTGGCAAGCTACGCAACATAAAAGAGGACTTGTCGGCTGGTGAGCAAACTTTCAGTCAATTTAGGGACAACAGAACGATTGTGCGTGAGAAACTAAAATCTGAAACGTCAAACACGCAGGCTGACAGAGCTATTGATCGCATTTACGACGCCATGACCAGATGGAAGTCCAGAAAAGTTTTTATCTACTGCGCGCAAGTACGAGACTCAATTTGATACCTTTTTCAAAGGTGCGGACAAAGCAAAACTTGATGGACTTATTGCGTACCTGAACACAACAAGACGCGCAGCAAAGGCAACAGTAGACACACCGACAGGGCAGCGTCAAATCCCCGTGGCTCTTGCGGCTTTGTTTGGTGCCGATGTTGGCTCAGGTGGTACCGCTACTGCATCAGTTGCATCTATTGCAGGATTGGCTAGACTGTATGAATCAGCGCCAGTTAGAAATGCCTTAATAAGGCTGGCAAAGACAAATCCAAAGTCAACAGATTACGATAAAGCTTATCTAGCCGTTGATGCAGCTATAAAATCGCAGGCAGCGCAAGAAAAGGAGAATGAATAATGGCGTGGGCATTTTTCTGGATGGTTATATTCCTAGCCTTCCATGCAGCAGAGCGAGAAATAAAGCCGCCTAAGTAGCGGCTTTTTTATGCGCCCAATTCGCGCTATACTGATTTTTATTTATGCAGAGGTCAGACCAGCATGTCTTATCAAGTGATTAACCCATTTATCCAATTTGTCGACACAGCCAACGGTCA
>JAGKXA010000061.1 GCA_021151615.1 Cellvibrionaceae bacterium
GAACAAATGAAGCTACTAAAATATTTTTTAACAATAATTATTATGTGCTTTTATGTTGGTCAGGTTCATTCATTCAGCATTACGAATGTAACCCTGACTGGCCCTGGTTCGTTATGCCAGCAATGTCCTCCCGGCGGTACAAAAACCTATACCATCACAATTACAGGAACCGGATGGGATCCTACTTTTTTATGGATGAATTACACGGTATACGATGAGGATGCGATCTTCGATGATATCTTAATTAGGGAAACCCCTTTTCATATTTTTGGCACCTCGGATGCGGCGGGAAATTGGAAAAAATTCATTGAATTTGATCTGTTTTGCAATACATCAACTAACTGTAACGTCGCTGGTAAAGACGGGAGTTCTGGTGAGAGTGTTGCCGAGGTGTATACCCTAATCGAGTCAGAATATGGTAGCGACCTATGGAAGACCGCAGCGATCCCGGTTGCTTGTGTAATTGCAGTGACGGAACCGAAAAGTATACTTTTGATGTGGATGAGTTTGTTGGCTATTGTCATTATGAGAAAAAAACAGCTTGGAGCTTGGGGGTATTGATTACAGGCGATTTTAGTGATTCTAATAATAGCCCGCATGACGCGGGCTTACTGTTGCTTTTTTTCATCTTCCACTTGCTGTTTAATCCGTTTTAAAACTTCATCAACTGATATGGATTCGTGGATGGAGTAGGATGTTTCGCTGGTAACCTGGCGAGTTATTTTTAAATGCTTGATAAAGCGACGACAATTCGCGCACATAAGAAGATGCATACGAATTTTCCAGGTCAAAGGTGCACGGGTATCTTTATCCAGATACTGACTAGCCAGGGTGGCAACTTGTTTGCAACTTAGCATGAGCCAGTCTCCTGATAGCGGTCGATCACTTGCATCAAGGTCAAACGTGCGCGATGTACCAGGACCCGCACATTCGCTGCGCTGACATTGAGTAGATTGCAGATATCGTCAAATGATTGTTGCTCCATATCGCGCAAAATAAACGCGGCTTTCTGGGTGGGAGGAAGCAGGTTTAATGTTTTTGCGATGCAATGCTGCAATTGTTTTTCTTCAAGTAACGCCTCTGGTGATTCATTGTTCCACTGCGAAACAGGGTTTTGCCAATGACCATCACTTTTAAAATTGGCGGAGTCCAGATAACTACCGGGTGTTTCACCATCCAGTTGCTCCAGCGAAACCATGCGCGATTCTTTGCGCAAGCGTGCTTTGGCCTGGTTGCTCACAATGGTTAGCAGCCAGGTTTTGAGTGATGCGCGCTGCTCAAAACCGGCAATATTTTTATACACAGCTACCCATGACTCCTGCACGATTTCATCAGCAAATACATCGCCCACAATTGCGCGGGCAATACTCAGCATGAGTGCCTGGTATTGCCCAATCAAATAGCGAAATGCCTTATCGTCACCGGCGATGAGTTGTGTAATTAGCAGGTTTTCATCCATGGGATTACGCAGCCTGGGTTAAGTAAAAAGTAAACAGGCTGCCAGCTTAGCACTACTCATTAAACAGGATAAGTTCGTGGGACGTTTTTTTACGTTGCCAATATTGGGCAAGCCAATAATCCAGACTGTGATATTTGCCGGCGCCCAGTCCGATTAACGCCAGCAGCATAATTAAATAGGTGGTGGCAAATTCGATGCCGTTATTCAGGATTACAAATTTTCCGCTTGCGGTTAACCATTCGTAATTTCCATGTTCCTGCAAAATGTCGCTTGCGCGTTCCAGTTTTTCTGGCGCAGCCAACACCTTTTCGTTGGCGAAAGGGGCGTTTGCATCGGCAATCGCTTGCCAGCCGTTTTCCCAGTGCACACTGGTAATGGCCACCAGCATGGTGACAATCAATGGAATGGAAATCAGACGGGTAAATAAACCCAGGGTTAACAAAATGGCACCGGCCAACTCTGTTGCTGTGGCAAGGAATGCCAGCAACCAGGGAAAAGGTAACCCTAGCCCCCAGTCGCTGTTGCCAAACCAATCAACAGTATTTTCAAACGAATTGAGTTTATTTATCCCTGCCATCCAAAAAATAGGAGCAAGATACAGGCGTAGCAGCAGGCTTGCCAGAGTATTGCTGCCTTTGGAAAGTTGTTGGTAAGTTTGTGCGATCAGGGCGCTGGTCATATAACACCTACAGGTTCCTTAAATGAAATCTATGAACCTGTAGATGTTTGAGGAGCAGAATTGTTACAAGGATAGGCTAATTATTGCTTGAGGCTTTCCGCTTCTTTTCTAAGCGCTTCGTCCAGATCGAGCTCTTCCTGGGTAGGAATCGGCAAGGTTTCATTAACCTTGTTTTCGACGGCTTGTTGGGCTTCATCTTTTTTCTGTTGAATACTGGAATCAACTTTGTTTTTTACTGCTTCGCCGGTTGCTTCCAGCGGATTCTCAATCATTTTTTGCACATCGGTTAGCGCTTTTTGTTTTTCTTCTATGGCTTGTTTCGCCGCTTGGGCCTTGTCGTACGCAGATTGCAACTCTTTGGGTAATACAGGTGTAATTTTTTCCTTGGCGTTTTCAATCTGTTCGGAAAAAATTTGCGGTGTGCCATCCTTAATTAACATCACTGCCATTTGGTTGGTGTCCGCATTCCAGACCATCGCGGCTTTATCGGTAATAGCTTGCACCTCCTTCGGTGCATAGCGGGATGCAACGTAGAAGAGCGCGCCCTCCTGCTGGATTTCCTGAGCGGTGCGCAACAGCTTCATCGTGGGTTCGTATTTGTCTCCTAGCAATGCGGTCATGCGGTCTTTAATCATGGGGGTTTCAAACAGATTGACCTCATTGGGATCGAAACCCACCAGCGGCTTTAAGAAAGACCACATAAGTTTACTTTGCAATTTATTGCCAATAAGCAAGGAAGATACACAGGCAGAGAGGAAGAGGCAGATAAAGGCAATAGTTGCAATTTTGGTAATACGCATAACAAATATCCACAGGTTAACCGGGCAATTTGACCCGCTGAAAAAAGATGCAAATTGTGATGTATGTGAACTTGTGCGTCCAGCAATGCATGGGAATTTAGGTGATTTCCTCTGTGACTGGCTATAATCACCCTTCAGGCAGCACCGCTGCTTGCTCTCCAGTCTTTTTTTGCCAGTCAGTCTTTATTGAATTGAGTAGCGCGGAATATAACCCGCTATCACAAGGAATGCGTCTTGAAAATATTAGTAGCTATCAAGCGCTCAGTGGACCCGAACGTCCGCGTGCGCCCCCTCCCGGATGGCAGTGGTATGGATATCGCCACGGCCAAAATGTCGATCAATCCCTTTTGTGAAATTGCTTTGGAAGAGGCCATACGCCTGAAAGAACAGGGTGTCGCCGCCGAAGTCGTTGTAGCAAGTGTTGGGCCCGCCGAGGTACAGGAACAATTGCGCGCCGCCCTGGCCCTGGGGGGGGACAGGGCGATTCATATCCAAACGGATAATCCTTTGGAACCCCTGGCGATTGCTAAATTACTTAAGCTGATCGTTGAGCGCGAGCAGCCGGGTTTGATCCTGCTGGGTAAACAATCGATTGATGGCGATAACAACCAGACCGGCCAAATGCTGGCGGCATTGTGCAACTATCCCCAGGGAACCTTTGCCTCCAAAGTGCAAGTAATCGATGGCGAAGAAGTACAGGTTACACGTGAACTGGATGGCGGTCTGCAAACTCTGGCGTTGCGTTTGCCCGCGGTAATTACGGCAGATTTACGTCTCAACCAGCCTCGCTACCCAACCATGCCCAATATTATCAAAGCGCGTCAAAAGCCCCTGGCTGTGATCGATGTGGCAGAGCTGGGGGGGTTAGCAAAGATGCAAGTGATCATGGAATCCCTGGCGGCTCCCAAGTCGCGCCCGGCGGGGAGGCTGTTGTCATCGGTAGATGAGTTGTTGGAAAAGCTGCGCAAGGAGGCTCATGTTCTATGAATAATACAGCGTTGGTAAGCACCAGGGTGTTGGTCATTCTTGAGCCGGGAAGTACAGGCTTGGGGATAGCCAATCAGCAGGTTCTGGGGGCTGTGGCGGAGTTGCGTAAGCATCTTGCAGTTGAATGTGATTTGATACTTTGCGATGTCTCTGTATCCCAGCAGCAAGCCGCACTTCTTGTCTCTCAGGTAAATCAGGTTATTTGCCCGGATACTATGCCGGATACCCTCGCAGAGACCCTTGCCCCCTGGTTGGCTATAGTGGCAGATGCATATGAATATGTGTTTGTTACGTCTTCCTCATTCGGGAAAAACCTGCTGCCACGACTGGCGGCACTGCTGGATACACAGCCTATCGCTGATGTCATTGCGATTGATGGGGCAACGCAGTTTAAACGTCCCGTGTATGCCGGTAGCGCCATTGCGACTGTCGCCACGGCGCAGGCTAAAAAACTGCTTACCATTCGCGCCAGTGCATTTCCTGTCGAGCCACTGACTGGCACTTCCAGATCGCAACTGGTTCGCATCGCAGGCCCTGAAAAGCAACATCTGAGTCGGGTGATCAGCGAAGAAAATGTGGTACTGGAGCGACCAGAGCTGGCGTCGGCGAGGGTGGTGGTCTCGGGGGGCAGGGGGCTGCAAACCAGGGATAACTTTGCTCTTGTGTATCGCCTGGCCGACAAACTGGGTGCTGCTGTGGGTGCCTCACGGGCTGCCGTGGACGCAGGCTTTGTCGCTAACGATGTGCAAATTGGTCAAACCGGAAAGGTGGTGGCGCCCGAGTTGTACATCGCGGTGGGAATCTCTGGCGCCGTTCAGCATCTGGCGGGTATGAGTGAATCGCGCGTTGTAGTGGCGATTAATAAAGACCCGGACGCGCCTATCTTTCAGGTAGCAGACTACGGTTTGGTGGGCGATTTGTTTGAGGTACTGCCTGAACTGATCGAACGCCTGTAAAAACCCCGTTAAAAGCCGCTCATGCTGCGGCTTTTTCGCTACAATGGCGCCCCGTTTTACTTAGGCGATAATGACTATGAATCTGGAACAATTTGAAACCCTGGCGATGTACGTGTGCGGCGGCGGTTTAGTGATTTTTATGTTTTTTATTGTGTGGGATCTGGCTAAGAAATCGAATGCCGGTAAGTTCGGCACCTTTGTGCTCTTCGGCGTTTTAGGGTTTGCGATCATGGTATTCGTGATCAAGGAAATTGCTGTTCACTTGTTGGGATAAAACCCGGTGCATTTAGTTAGCGATAATTCCTCCCGCTTTTTAGACAAACTTTTTGATTAGGAAAGTTATGTTTCATTTCTTTGTTCCCGCCAGTAAGGTTCAGAAAGACCGCGCCATCATGCGTGAGACGGATGCGCGCGTTGCCAAATACAGTCGTCGCGGGCTAATTCTCAACTTCCTGGTCTTTGTACTCTGTCTTGCTTTCGGCGATTTTGAAAAAAAGGAGCACAACACGGCCATAGTTCTGGTGACCGGTTTGTTACTGGTGACCTTGGTGCGCAGTTATTATCTGTTTAGGTTTGATGCACTTTATGCCCGTGCGCCGACACGTTGGCGCAACCAATACTTCTTCGCGTCTTGTTTGGGAGCTGCCTGGTGGAGCGTTATTCTGGTAACCCTTACCTGGGTGCAGGGGATGCGCGATGAAACCCTGGTGATGTGGCTCTATTCGGTCGTCTTTTATTCCAGTGTTGCCAATGTTTTTGCTCCCTATCGCCATTTCTTAACCCTCTACCTTGCTATCGGGCAAATACCCGCTGCGATTACGGCGTTGTTTTTGGCTAACACCGATGGTGTGTTATACGGTGCAATCATGCTGATGTTCTATGTCATGTTGTCGCACCAAGGGAAGGTAACTTCTTTGGCCTATTGGGAGCGTTTGGAAGCTCACTACGCATTGCGTGAGCGCGCCCAGGGTTTGGAAAATGAAAAACGCAGTTCGCAAGCGCAAATTGAATTGAAAAATGAATTTTTGGTAAACCTCGGGCAAGAGATTCGCGCGTCTATCAGCGATGTGATGGGCACCTTGTCGTTGATCGATGACAGTCAGCTCTCCGAGCATCACCGCGAATTACTTACCACTGCCAATAAAGCGGCCGGGCGTCAGATAGATCTGGTTAACAACGTGGTCGACTTCTCCAAAATTACCACCAAAACCCTGGTACTGGATGAGGTGGAGTTTGATTTGCGCCGCGTACTGGAAAAATTCGTGCAGGATTTTACGCTCGATGCCCATCAGCAGGGGGTGGAGCTGTATTACATGTTCGATCCCAATATGCCTTTACGTGTGAAAGGTGATGTGGCGCGCTTGAACCAGATTCTGGCGACCTTGTTGAACCACACACTTAAAGCCAGTCGTATTGAGCATGTCTTTATTGAGGCTCGTGTTCACCAGGAGCAGGATGACTTTGGTGAGTTACAAGTCATCATTAGCGACAGCGAAAAAAATGTTGCCGGTGAGAATGATCCCGATGCACATGAAAGTGACCACGTTGGAATCGGTTTGGCGATTTGTAAAGGACTGGCTGAATGTATGGGGGGAAGCATTCACCTGCGTGAAAATAAAAATCGCGGCAATCGCATTTTTATTAACGTTGCCTTGCAGATAGTTTCCCATGAAGAGCGACGTTTTGGTTCAGAGCAAAAATTGCGGGGCAAGCGTGCGTTGTTGGTGGATTTGCCAGAAAGCAATTCAAATGCGTTGGCGGATGAAATAAATGCCTGGGGGATGAGTACAATTGTGGTGACTGGGCAGGAACAGGCAATCAGTCGCCTTATAGAGCAGGCAAAAGCGGAAATACCGTTCGATCTGGTATTGATTTTTACCAAACTCAACAACATGAATGGTTTGGCTCTTTCGCGCGAAATCGTTGCCCATCCGGAAATTGCAGCTGTTAAACAAATTATTGCCATGAGCATTTTGCAAAGTGATAGCCCCGAAATGCGCCTGCATTTACGTAGCTATCCGCAAGTGTGTGTAATTGAAAAACCCATTATGCGTAAACGCTTGCACGATGTGGCTATCCAAAAATTGCTCAATGTGAATCTGGATGAAGAGCGCAAACCCTTTGATCGGGATTCTGCGCTTCTCGCTGTAGTGCCCAGAGTGCTATTGGTGGAGGACCACCGTGTCGACCAGATGGTGATTAGCGCCATGCTGAAAAAACTCGGTTGTTATGTACAGATTGCACAAAATGGTTCGGAAGCCGTGGAAATTGTTGAAAAGGAACGCTTTGATCTGGTGTTGATGGATTACGACATGAAGGAAGAGGACAGTTTGCGTGCGACCCAAAAAATTCGTGACTATGAGCGAGCAACTCACAGTTTGCGCCATCTGCCAGTTGTTGCCGTAACGGCCGCGCAACTCGAAACCAACCAGGATGAATACTTGACGGCCGGTATGGATGATTATATTGCCAAACCCATACGTTATGATGACCTGGAAGTACGTTTGCAACGCTGGTTGGAAAAAGCTTGATCCGGGGTCGGCAATGAGTAAAAAGATAAGAAGCGTTTAGCAGGGTAAACCCCGGCGCCCGCGTCACCCACTACTGATAAGATCCAATGCCGCTGATAAGGTCAGCGGCATTTTTATTTCAGGGAATAGAGCTTGTTTCGTTGACTGGCTTTTTATTGGCTAGACTCTGTTTATAAAATTATTCTACAACAATAAAGGTTCATTTATGTTCCTGATTATTCCCGGTATTCAGATCTCCTTTGATTGGTACTGCTCCGCCATAAAAAATATAGTCCAAGGGGTATGCGTATTTTTTTTCCTTGGGTTGGTGGGGTGCGATAAGCCAACGTCACAAAATTCGGTGCCTGAAACAGTTCCATCGTCCGCGCTTGCCAGTCATGTTACTTTGGGTGGTGCACGTGTTCTGGTCTTTAGTAAAACGGCGGGCTTTCGTCACGATTCCATTCCCGCCGGTTTGGCTGCGCTGGAACAGTTAGCGCAGCAACATCAGTTTACGCTGGTGGCGACGGAAGATGCGGCGCAATTCAGCGATGAAAATCTGCGCCAATTTAATGCGATTATATTTTTAAACACCACCGGGGATGTGTTGGATGATTCCCAGCAATTGGCGATGGAGCGTTTTATCCAGGCGGGCGGTGGATTTGTTGGTATTCATGCGGCGACTGATACCGAATGGCAGGGTGATTGGTTCTGGTATCGCAACCTGGTGGGTGCGGTATTTAAAAATCACCCCAGTGATCCCAGCAATGTACAAAATGCGACTGTTCAGGTCGTCGATAAAAGTCATCCAGCGACCTCATCGCTCCCTGAAACTTTTTCGCTGGCAGATGAGTGGTATAACTTCCGTGATATTTATGAATTTATCAATGTGCTTACCAAAGTGGATGAGTCCACTTATCAGGGCGGTGAACACAATCACGATCATCCCATTTCCTGGTATCACGACTACGACGGTGGTCGCGCGTTTTATACGGCGCTGGGGCACACCAACGAAACCTTTTCCAATCCGAACTTTTTACAACAGTTAATAGGTGGACTTACCTATGCGGTGGGATTAAATCATCGCAATGGCTTTCAACCGCGTCTGGATTACAGCAAATCGCGCCCGGAAGATAATCGCTTCATTAAAAAAACCTTGGTTGATAAATTGGATGAACCCATCAAGCTGGCTTTTTTCCCCAATGGCGATGCATTAATTGCCTTGCGCCCGGGCCGCTTTCAACGCGTGGATTACCAAACCGGTCAATTAAGTGAAGCGGGTACCTTGCTTGTTGGTTATGACAAGTTTATGGAACTGGGTTTGGTGGGTGTAGCTGTAGATCCGGATTTTGCTAATAACCCGTGGATATACGCAGCGTTTACTGTAGCTAATGATGTAGATGGAAAAAAACAACTGCGCCAACGGCTTGCGCGTTTTAAATGGAATGGTCAGCAAGTGGATGCGCAAACCGAACAGGTCTTGCTGGAATATTCGATCGACAATAACTGCTGCCACACCGGTGGTGATTTGCAGTTCGGTAATAATGGAGAATTGTTTTTTTCAACAGGTGACAACACCAATCCCCATGATCAGGATGGTTATGCTCCCGTCGATTTTCGCGCGGACATGAAAAAAAATGATGGCTTGCGTGGCGCTGGCAATACCATGGACTTACGTGGAAAAGTATTGCGCATTAAACCCCGCGCTGATGCGGGTTATGATATCCCTGCCGGCAATTTATTCGCCGATGCAAGTATAGGTCGCCCGGAAATTTATGTGATGGGCGCGCGCAACCCCTACAGCCTGACGTTCGATAAAAAAACCGGGCACCTGTTTTATGGCGATGTAGGGCCGGATGCGAGCAAAGATTCCGACCAAAAAGGCTCGCAAGGTTATGACGAAATCAATCGTGTAACGGCGGCGGGAAATTTTGGCTGGCCGTTAGTGATTGGTAAAAATCATCCCTACCGTTTTTTTGATTATGCGACAAAAAAACCTGGCGATTGGGTAGATCCCGCAGCACCACTGAATATTTCACCGAGCAACACGGGGGCCAAACAATTACCACCTGCACAGCCTGCATTTATTGCATACCCTTATGGCAATTCAGATGAGTTCCCGGAAATGGGGACCGGTGGGCGCACCGCAATAGTTGCCGATGTCTACCGCAATGACGAGTACCCGGAATCGGTAAATCGCTATCCGTCCTATTACAACAATAAGCTATTCATTGTGGACTTTATGCGCACCTGGGTGAAAGCAGTGAGTTTTGATGAGCAGGGTCGCATTCAAAAAATAGAGCCTTTTGCTCCGCAAATCAGCTACGCGCTGCCGATCGATGCGCGTTTTGCACCCGATGGAACTCTCTATGTGCTGGAGTACGGCATGTCCTGGTTTACTGGCAACCCGGATGCGCGTTTGTCGCGCATTGAATATGTGGGTGCGGGAAACCGCCCACCGCTGGCACAGATTCAAGTTGATAAAACGCGCGCCGGTATCCCGGCAAACATTGCCGCATCGGCGAATCAGTCAGTGGATCTGGATGGAGATAAAATTCAGTTTGAATGGAAACTGAAGTGTACTGCTGCGAGCTGTGTTGAAAAGTATTTGGGTGATGCGCCAGCGATAAATGTTAATTTTGATATGTCTGGTGAATATCAATTAGTGCTTACTGTTACGGACACCCAAGGTGCTAAAACCTCGGTGCAACAAGCCTTGGTGGTCGGTAATGAACCGCCAACCATAACCCTTGCATCAGGTATGAATAAAAGTTTTTACTGGCCGGATAGTAAAAATTTTTCCTATTCATTTGCTATCAACGATAAGGAAGATGGTGCGATTGCAGCAATCGCCAACAACAATCCCTTCGTTCAATTTGGTTATCAATCCGCTGTCTCGGAAAAATCACAAGGTCATCAAAGTGTAAGCTTGATCGATCAAGGTAAAGCGCTGGTTGATGCCAATAACTGTTTGGGGTGCCATAAAATTGAAGAGAAAATGGTTGGTCCGGCATTGCGCGACGTAGCAAAAAAATACCAAAAGGATGCAAAGGCGCTGAAGTATCTGGTGAATAAAATTGGCAATGGCGGTGCGGGCGTATGGGGTGAAATGAATATGCCGGCGTTCTCGGGTTTGAGTGAGGCCGATCGCACGGCGTTGGCGACCTATGTGCTCTCATTAACGGAAGATCATTCTCCCAAGTCATTGCCGCTGTCGGGCAGTGTGGAATTAAACGCGCACAGCAAAAAGCCGGGGGCAGCGAACACACCCTATAAGGCCACAGGGGAATCCTACAGGTTTTCGGTAACTTTTTCAGATAAGGCAATCAATGGTGTTCCGTCGATTCAAACCCAAAATGAGTTTGTGTTGGTGCCTCCCAGATTGGATTTTGTGGGCGCTATTAACCCTGCGTCCCTGGGTAAACTGGTGACTATTGATAAGTTTAAAGAGCGGGATGTTGTTAACCTCAAGGCCAGTGATAATTGGGCTGGGTTTACATTCGGTGAATATGATTTAACAGGTATTAATGCATTAACGATAGGCGCTTACTTTTTACGCGAAGCGAGTGATTGGAAAATCGAAATTTATGAGGAAAACTCCAGCGGCGAATTGCTGGGTTCGCTCAGCGTAACACCGGAGAAACTTTGGGATTATTCCCGCGTGACTGTGCCTTTAAACAAGCCGTTTAATGATTATGCGCGGTTATACTTACGTATCAAGCCGGAAGGAAAAACAACTGCAGAAGTACGTTTAATGGATGTGGAGTTTGTGCGCGACTGAGGTAAATAGGTGATATTTTCGTAGCAGATTGGATTCTGTTTTACCGAAGGTAATACAGAATCCAATCTGTCCCACAGGTTATGCCTGTGGCTCATAATCCCCCATGCGTTAATTTTTCCGGATTCAATAAGGCTTCCAGTTCCGCTCGCCCCAGTTTGGTTTCCTCCTCTGCGACATCAATAATCGCACGGCCTTCTTGGTAGGCTTTCTTCGCAATAGCAGCCGCTTTTTCGTAGCCGATAAGCGGGTTTAATGCCGTTACTAAAATGGGATTTTGCGCGAGCGTTTTAGTGAGGTTGTCGCGGTTAACCAGGAAAGGGGCAATAGTTTTATCGGCCAATTCATTGCAGGAATTACTGAGTAATTCAATCGACTGCAATAGGTTGTAGGCGATTAATGGCAGCATCACATTTAATTGAAAGTTGCCGGATTGCCCTGCAATACCAATGCTCACATCATTGCCCATCACTTGTGCTGCCGCCATACACACCGCTTCGGGAATTACCGGGTTGACTTTACCTGGCATTATGGAAGAGCCAGGTTGCAATGCCTGCAATTGAATTTCACCTAAGCCGGCGAGTGGGCCGGAGTTCATCCAGCGCAGATCATTGGCAATTTTCATCAGGCTTACGGCGAGTGTTTTTAATTGGCCGGAAATTGCCACGGCAGTATCTTGCGCGCTCATGTGTGCAAAAAAATTATCCGCCGGTAAAAACTCCAGATGGGTTGCTTCAGATAAATTTACGGCGAATCTGGCGGCGAATTCCGGGTGGGCATTAATACCTGTGCCGACCGCAGTACCGCCTTGGGCAAGGCGCAATAATTGCGGCAGTGCCATTTGCAAGCGCACGTAGTTGCTTTCAATCTGGCTGGCCCAGCCGCTGATTTCCTGGCCCAACGTAATCGGCATGGCATCCATCAAGTGGGTACGACCCGTTTTAACCACATCAATAAAAGCTTCAGATTTGCCCAGCAAGCTGGTGTGTAATTCTTCCATAGCGGGGTAGAGCTGCTGCTTCATGGCCAGTGCAGCACTAATGTGAATGGCGCTGGGAATAGTGTCGTTACTACTTTGACTCATATTGACGTGGTCATTGGCATGTACCTTTTGCCCAGCCAGGTCGCTGGCGATATGGGCAATGACTTCGTTCACGTTCATGTTGGTGCTGGTGCCGGAGCCGGTTTGGAATACATCAATCGGGAATTGGTCGATGTAATGACCGGCCAGCAAGCTGTCACAGGCGGCACAGATGGCCCAGGAAATATCCTCATCCAGCAAGCCCAACTGGCGATTGGTTAGGGCAGCAGCCTTTTTGATATGGACAACGGCATGGATAAAACGCGGGGGCAGGGTGAGGGTGCTGATGGCAAAGTTGTCCAAAGCCCGCTGGGTTTGGGCGCCGTAGAGCGCGGCTTTGGGAACCTGTACGTCACCCATGCTGTCGTGTTCGATGCGAAACTCGCTCATAAAACCTCCTTGGGCTGCTGACACTGGTTGTCAGTGCCGGGTATTAGTCTGGTTGATGCCAAGTCTAGTCGGTATCGATGATGCTAGCACCTTCTAGCTAAATGGATTCCAGTGCTGGTTCCAAGACTGTCGGAGACAGGGGTGAAGCAAGCGTTTTGCAAAGCATGCTTTGCGCGAAGCTGAACGACAACAGGTTTACCTGTTGGCAGGGCCGCTTGCGGTCGACGACATTCCGGCACTAGGTGAAGAATTTTCGCTACAATCCCTTTTTTCAATTCACGTTTGAGTCGCTATGAGTAAACAATTCGTTGTAAACAGTGAATTCGCGCCCGCCGGGGATCAGCCCACCGCCATCGAAGGCCTGGTGCAGGGTTTGGAAGCGGGCCTGGCCCACCAAACGCTGTTGGGGGTAACCGGTTCGGGTAAAACTTTTACCATCGCCAATGTAATCGCGCGCATGCAGCGGCCCACGCTGATCATGGCCCACAACAAGACGCTGGCTGCGCAGCTTTACGGTGAATTCAAAGAGTTTTTCCCCAACAATTCCGTGGAATATTTTGTTTCCTATTACGATTACTACCAACCCGAAGCCTATGTACCTTCGTCAGATACCTTTATCGAAAAAGATTCATCGGTAAACGAACACATTGAACAAATGCGTCTCTCGGCAACCAAGTCACTGATGGAACGCAAGGATGCCATTGTAGTGGCGACAGTATCTGCTATTTACGGTTTGGGTGATCCCGAGTCCTACATGAAAATGCTGTTGCACATTGTGCGCGGCGATAAAATTGACCAGCGCCAGATTTTGCGTCGCCTTGCCGAACTGCAATACACCCGCAACGATATGGATTTTGCGCGCGCCACTTATCGTGTGCGCGGTGAAGTGATAGATATTTATCCGGCAGATTCCGATATGGAAGCGGTGCGCGTGGAATTATTTGACGATGAAGTGGAACAGATTTCCATTTTCGATCCACTCACTGGTGAAGTGCTGCATAAGGTTGCGCGCTACACGATTTATCCAAAATCTCACTATGTAACACCGCGCGAAACGGTGTTGGAGGCGATAGAAAATATCAAGGAAGAGCTGCGTACCCGTTTGGAATACCTGCGCGACAATAATAAATTGGTTGAAGCCCAGCGTTTGGAGCAGCGCACCCGTTACGATCTGGAAATGATGCAAGAGCTAGGTTACTGCAATGGTATCGAAAACTATTCGCGCTATTTATCGGGCCGCGAATCCGGTGAGCCACCACCAACCCTGTTTGATTATTTGCCGCAAGATGCCTTGTTAGTGATTGATGAAAGTCATGTCACTATTCCTCAAATTGGCGCCATGTACAAAGGCGATAGGTCGCGTAAGGAAACTCTCGTGGAATACGGTTTTCGTTTACCATCGGCGTTGGACAATCGCCCCATGCGTTTTGATGAATGGGAACGCATTGCGCCGCAAATGATTATGGTGTCCGCAACGCCGGGTAAATATGAAGCTGAAAATCAAGGGCAGGTAGTAGAGCAGGTAGTTCGCCCAACGGGATTAATCGATCCAATTATTGAAATTCGCCCGGCTACCACACAAGTGGATGATGTGCTGTCTGAAATTCGTTTGCGTGTAGAGCAAAACGAGCGCGTATTAATTACTACACTCACCAAGCGTATGGCGGAAGACCTTACCGAGTATCTCAGTGAACACGGTGTGCGTGTGCGCTATTTGCACTCGGATATCGACACCGTCGAACGCGTGGAAATTATTCGCGATTTACGTCTCGGTCAATTCGATGTGCTGGTGGGTATCAATCTGCTGCGCGAAGGGTTGGATATGCCGGAAGTGTCGCTGGTGGCCATTCTGGATGCCGATAAAGAAGGCTTCCTGCGTTCGGATCGCTCGCTCATCCAAACCATCGGCCGCGCGGCGCGTAACGTGAATGGTAAAGCGATTCTCTACGCCGATAGAATTACTGGCTCCATGCAGCGTGCCATTGATGAAACCGATCGCCGCCGCCAAAAACAAATCGACCACAACGCCAAACACGGCATTGTGCCAAAAGGCATCAACAAAAATATCACCGACATCCTGGAAGGCTCTGTCGTTCCTGGTGCCGGTGGCCGTAGCGCGCGCAACAAAGCCATGGCCATCGCCGAAAAACAAGCCAAATACAAAGTTGAAGTCAACCCCAAAGATATTTGGAAAACCATCGAGCTTCTGGAAAAACAAATGTTCCAGGCCGCAAAAGATCTGGAGTTCGAAGTGGCGGCAAAACTGCGCGATGAGATTGATAAGTTGAAGAAGCAGGCGATTTGATTGGTGCATGGAATCATAAGATGATGCGTTTGTTACAAGATGATCAAGCTAAAGATGTTAGATATAGAAATCTTTTTAGTGGTTCAAGTTGGAGTGAAAGCGCCCGTCAATACATTGAAAATCTTATCGCTACATCGATCGACTTATTAGATAAAAAATTTATCGCGCAAATTAAAGATAATGTGAGTAGTGGTTTTGCTGAAATATATTTTGCCAGTACCTGCAGAGATAGATTGAAGTTGGGGGTTTTGCATCCAAGTGATAAAGGACCCGATTTTTTCCTTAACGATTTGAACTGTTGGGTTGAGTGTGTTTCTCCTACTGCAGGAATTGCTAACAATTTAAACTCTGTTCCTGACCCGGTTTTTAATGAGGCTCGATGTTTTCCTAAAGAACAGTTTCTTCTTAGAATGTTGCAGGCCTTTACGGATAAATCGAAGAAGATGGACAGCGATATCGAAAAAGGGATTGTGCAGAAAGATCAGCCGATTGTTCTCTTTATCAGTGGTGGAGGAATTCAAGACAGTGAATTGGTGTATCCTTTTCCACCGATTTTTGACGTTCTTTTGGGGTTGGGTCAATTGATTTTGAGCCTGGATGAAAAAAAAGTAGAAGACTATTCCTTTACTGCCAGAACTCAGATATCTAAAAAGTCTTCAGATATTGAAATTGCAGGTGGATGCTTTGGTAATAGCAAACATGCACACATTAGTGCTGTTATCTATTCCTATGCGAATTTCGCTAATCCTCTAGCTGTTCTCGGACAAGATTTCATAACGCTTCATAATCCTTTTGCAAAAAATAAATTGCCATTGGGTTTTATTTCCTGTGGAAAAGAGTGTGTTTTTGATGGTGGAAAGTTGCTTTACATCAACACTTTTGATCCGGATATTTTCTAATGATTAACTCATTGCTACCAATAATTTTCCCCTCCTGGCGCTTCTTCAGCAGCATTGGCCCATCCCCAAGAATTGATTTGGGGTTTGTTGCTAGGGAGGGGGATTCACCAGAAATTTGGATTCCATTTCGTCCAATTCCCCAACAAATAACCTTCGTAGAACAAATTATCCGGCTGTTCCATAACCCCCACTGGAATGAACGTCTGTACATCAATAGTTGTGCCGAGCGATTGTTTGAAGGTGGTGATCAATTTTATTTGGCGGAAATTGCAAATCGCTTATTAGCATCAATTGCGCAGGGTGAGATTGTTTCGCCCGCAAATGAACGTTTTATGCTATTTCGAATTCGCGCGATTTACAGCGAGGATACAGATGCAAATAAAATGGGGCAGGTGAAGGATGAGCTGTTTTTGCAGTCGCCAACTTACGCGCTGGTAAATGCAGAGGTTAAAGGATGACTCTGGAGATGGCAGTGCGCTTTGCCGAAATATTGCTTGGATTTGCATTGTTGCAGCAAAGTCTGGAGTTTTTGCGTAGTTACGGGTTGGAGAAAAAGTTAGCCCTTCTTCGTGCTCCACTGGCGATTCTATTGATGTTGGGTATTTATCCTGTTTGGGTGGAAACCGCACTGCTTGCTACTTCGTTTTTATTGATCAAGCGTTTCCATGGCCCTTATAACGGTGGCAGCGACACCATGAGTATTCTGGTGCTCTTGTGTTTGTGGCTTGCGAATCTGGCGCCTTCACGTATGTGGCAGGAAATCGCCTTGGGTTATTTAGCGCTGCAATTGACGCTCTCTTATTTTCAGTCGGGTTTGGTAAAAATTGAAAATGCAGAGTGGCGATCCGGTAAAGCGTTGCGTGAAGTGTTTGCGCTTACGGCTTATCCGGTGAGTGAATCTTTGCGACATTTAGCGAGCAAGCCGACATTGCTTTTGTGTGCATCCCGCGCAGTGATTATTGGTGAATTGTTATTTCCCTTGGCACTCATGCATTCGATGGCGTTGATGATTGCGTTAGTGTTTACCGGGGTATTTCACCTGGCCAATGCCATTTTATTTGGCCTGAATCGTTTTGTATGGAGTTGGTTAGCGGCGTATCCATCGGTCATCTGGTTGCAGGGTAGGTTTAGTGAAATGAATGGGTAACGGTTTTACTGTTCTCGTTAATTTTATCTATGCTACAGTTCACATATCCAGATGTTGTCATGTAAAAGATAACAAATAATGGTTGGTTTCCTGTAATTTTGTCATTGAAGAAATTTTGAATATCTACGTGTGTAAGTAGATCTAAATATTCTTCAAAACTATTTAAATGGCATTTTTACTAAGGAAAAACCATGAAAAAAGTATTTTTCAACATGATGGCTGCAGCAGGTGGCTGCGCACTTCCATTGTTTATTTCATCTACTGCTGTGGCACAAATAGCGCCATTTTGGGTTGATGGAAGCGAAAATATTTATAATTTCCCCGACAAAGTTGTTTCCCTAACGTTTGATGATGGTCCCGATGCTTATTCTGAGCAGCTGTATCAGTATCTTAATTCACAAAAGATATCTGGTACGTTTTTTGTTATTGGGCATAAGGATGGTCGCAACGTTGGTGTAACCCATTACCCTGCAGCGCTCACCGCGCTTGCCAATAATCGTCAGCGAGTGGCCAATCATACCTTTGCGCATTTTTACGACGGGTTACAGAACAACACGGATGTATTGAGTGGTATCAATAATTTGCAAAATTACATTGATCCCTATGTGCGTAATCGTTGGTATTTTATTCGTGCGCCGCACAATGTCCCGGGCATAGCTAATTACAACTCCATGCCTGGGATTACACGTCAATATCGCGATATCGAAACCAATTACGATTCAGTCGATTGGGCCTACGCCGCAAATGGGCTTAGTCCTCAGCAAGCTATGAATGACTTGGTCAATTTAATTACTGTACAAAAAAATAATCATGGCGGAATTATCCAGATGCATGACGCCAATGAGTTCTCTGAAGGCACTAATTATACGTTACAGGCCGTGCAGCACCTGGTTCCCCTTCTGAAGCAACAAGGTTTTGTTTTTGCTGGCCCTGTTTTGGAGTTTTCACCTCTGGATTTGTTCACGGCCTACAATGGCGATTACTCTGACGTCGATGGTGTTGGTACCAACGCGAGTTATTACAACACTTTCCGTTTGGCGGATATTAATAAAGACGGGAAAATGGATGCGTTAATGCGTAAATCCAACGGAATACATGTTGCTTATGGTTTCCCGGGAACTCAATTCGGTTTTGCACAAAAGCAGGTGCTATACAGCGGCAACTTTACGGATGCTACCGGTTGGAATAACTCCAAATACAGTGCCTCCATTCAATACGGTGATGTGAATGGCGATGGAAAGATTGACATTGTAGGAAAAGGACCCAATGGCATTATGGTCGCCATTAATAATGGCAATGGCTTCAATAACGTTGTCAATATGAGCTATCAGTTGTCCTCGTACAATAATGGTATCGCTGACTTTGCTGATGCAGATGGTAGCGGTAGTTGGGGGAACGATGAGCGTTGGTATTCAACAATTAAATTGGTGGATATTAATAAAGATGGCAAAGCGGATATTTGTGCACGTTCTTCGCAAGGAATCTGGATTGCTTACAGCACGGGTACAGGTTTCCAAAAGAAAAAGCTGGCTTTTACGCAAAATTTCTTTGATCACGCAGATGATAACTGGAACTGGGGCGTTGCCGATAGGGCGACGACGGTTCAATTCGCTGACGTAAATGGTGATGGTTGGGCAGATGTTGTGGGTCACGGGAAGTGGGGGATTATGGTCGCCCTCAATACTAAAGTGGCAGGCGCGGAGTTTAACGGCGTTAATGCCAGTTGGTGGACGACTGATTTTAGTAGTTATGATTGGACACAGCCGCAATATTATAAATCGATACACTTTGCTGATTTAAACGGCGATGGTATGGCTGATGTAATTGGTCGTGGGCATGAAGGTGTGTGGGCTGCGTTATCGAACGGTACAAGCTTTACTCAGGCGCGTTTGTGGAGTGCTGAATTTAATGACCAATATGGATGGTCTGATGTTAAATACAATAGCTCGCTTCAGTATGGTGATATCAATGGCGATGGCAGAGCTGATGTTGCGGGGCGTAGTGCTAACGGTGTGAAAGTCGGTATAGCTCCTTAATTATCCTGATTAAATTTGTTCAAAACATTGGGTGCAATCCTGCACCTAATGTTTTAAATGCGCCATTAAATGACTATTCGTTTACCTTCTTTCGCCGCTTTAAATATCGCCTCAAGAATTACGATATCTTTCATTCCTTCTTCGCCGGGAACCAGAATAGGTGAGTTGTGCAAAATAGCTAGTGCATCGTTATCCATCTGTACAGCTTGTTGGTTTAGGGGTGATGCGGGTAATTCCAATCCGCTACTGGTGCGGCCACGAACGCCGGAATAGGACTGGAAGGGTTTAAGTTCGTACCAACCTTTTTCGCAATTGGCGCGGAGTGAATTCATATTACGCGCGTAGCTGGTTGCGCATTTAGCATGTGCACCGCTGGCGAATTCCAATTCAAATTCTGTGGTTTCATCGACGTGTTTATAAAGTTCGCGTGTCGACGTCATGGTCGCACTGACCGCGATAGGTTCTTCACCGGCGGTATAGCGCGCGGCGTTTAGCGGGTACACGCCCATGTCGTACATGGCGCCACCGCCCAGTTTTGCGTTCGCGCGCCAACCGTGTGTGTCGTTGGTATTGTTGTAGCCTGCTTCTGCAATAATGTCGTTGATTTTTCCGTAAGGTTTATCGCGAGCGAATTGCATGATTTTTCGTGTATTGGTTTCATGCTGCATGCGATAACCAATAGTGAGCTGCACTTTATTTTTTTTGCAGACATCAATCATTGCTTGGCATTCACGTGCACTCATCGCCATGGGTTTTTCGCACCAGACATGCTTGCCCGCGTTTGCCGCAATTTCAGTAAATTGCTTGTGCGTACCCGTTGGTGTGACTACATAAATTACATCGATCGCCGGGTTGTTGGCTAGCTCATGCATGTTTTGGTAGTTGTAGATGTTGTAATCAAGAATGCCGTAGGTTTTTTGCCAATAGGGAATTTTTTCGGGTGAACCGGTCACTATACCGGTGAGTTGGCAGTGGTTCGTAAGTTGCAGGGCAGGTGCAAGAACGTCACGGCTGTAGTAACCCAGCCCAACCAAGGCTACTCCCAATCGTTTGGCGCTGCTGCTGGCAGAGCTGCCGGGTGCACTTGCGGCAATGCCAATTAACCCAAGGCCTTTGATAAGTTGTCGACGGGAAAGGGCGACATGCTTCACGTTAAATCCCCACACAAACATCATTCATGATTCAGTTGTAATCCCCTCGGCGGCGATTGGCAAATCGCTAAACAAAACATTACGTCTGGAAACCCCGGTTTACCCAGCTCCAGTAAAATTATTACACTTTGACAAAAATAAAGGC